>JAFSZW010000333.1 GCA_017458865.1 Clostridia bacterium | reverse complement strand
GCATCAGGAAAGGTCAGCGTCGACGATTACAAAATTCACCTTTCCAATGAAATAGTTCGGATATTCGTATCAGGACAACCATTGACAGGGAGAAACACCTACAGAATGTCGGGTTGATCTTGAGTGAGGCTGATATGCGTCAAAATCCAAAAACAGAATAAGCATTTCGTCCATAATTATTATAAACGATTTATGAAATAGATACAATACTGATTTTGAATCAAATGCAGTGAAAAACAACTGAAAAAGGAAAGCCCGGCCGGGTGCTTTTCCCCTGCCGGGCTGTACTGGTCTGTTAATGGATTACTGTGTGGCATAGGCAGCTGCCTGCTGTCCTGCGATGCGTCCGAATACGACGAAATCACAGACTGCATTGCCGCCAATGCGGTTGCCGCCATGGACACCACCGGTGACCTCGCCGGCAGCGTACAGACCGGGGATAACCTCACCCTTGGTGTTGATGACCTCGGTGTTCGTGTCAATCTTGACACCGCCCATGGTATGATGGATACCCGGGGCAATCTGGATCGCATAGAACGGTGCAGTGCTCAGATCGTCATCCATACCGTTGTTGCGGCCGAATTCTGCGTCATTGCCATCTGCAACAGCCTTGTTCCAGGTTTCCATGGTGCTGACAAAGGCCGCAACGGCATCGCCCTCAAGGCCCATATTCTTGGCGAGATCCTCATAGGTTTCACCGGAGGCTGCCATGCCCTTTTCGATGTATTCCTTGGCGGACTTGTTGTGGTCCACGAGGTTCTGATCGAAGATGATATAGGCGTAACCGCCAGTCTGCTCAAGCTCTGCCGCGGAAACGGCGTCACGGGTTGAGAGATCGTTGGTGAAACGCTTGCCTTCCTGATTGACAAGGATGGCACCCAGGCTGCGCATCTTTTCAGAGACGAGCATGGACGTTGCCTGATAGACGGTCGGATGGAGCTGAATCTGATCCATATCGACGGTGGCGGCACCGACTGCCTCAGCCATCAGGATGCCGTCGCCGGTCGCGCCGGGATGGTTGGTGGTCACTGCATTGGCCAGGCTCGGATTGAAGCTGGTCATCAGTTCGAAGTTGGAACCAAAGCCGCCGGAAGCCAGAATGACTGCCTTGGCATTGATGGTGTACTCATGAACCGCATCCTCGGCCTTTACGCCGACAGCTGCGCCATCCTGCATCCGGATTTCAGTCGCAGTTGTGTTGAGCATGATCTCAATGCCCTGCTTCTGAGCCTGTTCATTAAGCTTGGCAACGAGGTAGCTGCCGACCGGGCTGCCATCCTCGGGTGAATGGAGATACTTGTGGGTGGTTCCGCCAGTTGCAGCAACTTTCGGCAGCGGAGCACCAATGCTCTCGAGCCATTCAACCGCAGCCGCGCTGTTTTCCGCCATGGTGGTAACCAGAGCGAGATCGTTCATCTGATGTCCGCCGTTCATGGTATCCTCAATGAATTCCTGAACGCCGCTGTCGGTAATGCCCTGTGCCTCCTGGAACTTGGTTCCGGCACAGTTCATGCCGCCGGATGCCTTGAGGCTGTTGCCGCCGACCATTGCCATCTTTTCAAGAACGAGAACTTTTGCACCTTCCTGATTGGCACGGACAGCTGCCGTCAGACCGGCACCGCCTGCACCAACGATAACGATATCGCAGTCAAGGGTTACATTTTCTTTCTCAGCCGGCGCCTCGGGCGCTGCAATTTCATTTTCGAAAGCAGCAGGATCAAGGCCAGCGCTGGTGAGTGCCTCGCGGACAGCAGTCGTGATGGCAACGCTGGTCACGGTTGCACCGGAGATACTGTCAACCAGGAGGCTGTTTGCCTCAACAATGGCATCAGGCAGCTTTTCAACTGCTACAGAGCCAATGCCAGGGGTCTCATTCTGTTCTACAACTTCGACAGAGTAGATCTTGTTCTGATCTGCTTCGATCTTGACGACGACGTCACCGTCGATACCCTGTCCCTTGCCGGTTGCCGTCACCCTGTCGCCATCTGCGACAGCCAGTGAAAGGCAGAAAACCATAGCAAGCGCAATAATGAATGCCAGAGTCTTTTTCATGGAAATTCCTCCGATTTAGAATTTTGCAGGTAATCCTAAAGTACACTTTATTCTATCAAACGATACAATGTATTAGAAATTCATCCTTTTCATAATTTGTATTCTCTGGTAGAATAATACTGACGAGCTCAGGGTTTGATATTGATCGAAGGAGTGCGCAGGCAGATGGATTTTCGTGAACTGGAGTATCTATTGGCCATAGCCAAGCATCAGAACATCACCAGGGCAGCAGAGGCGCTTTATGTCGGCCAGCCAACGCTCAGCAAATTCCTTACCGGTCTTGAAGCGGAACTCGGCATCCGGCTCTTTGACCGCGTTGGGCGGAAATACATTCTTACATACGCGGGCAGCCGCTATGTTGAAAAAGCACGGGAGATTCTGAATCTCAAGAGCGACATTGACCGTGAAATGGCGGAGATCCTGAAAAATGAAAAAGGTGTTCTCAATATCGCCTTTGCAAACATGCGATGCACCTATATGCTGCCTGTTACCCTGCCCCGCTTTGAGGCAATGTACCCGAATGTGCAAGTGAATATTTTTGAGGGAAACTCCACAGAGAATGAATTGCGTCTGCTGAACGGACAGGTAGATGTGGCATTTTTCAGTTTTGCAGATCAGCATCCTCAGATTGATTACACCACGCTTGCCAAAGAGGAGCTCCTGATCTGTACAGGCAAAGGCCATCCGGCAGCCCTTATGGCTGAGAAGATCCCCGGACAGCGTTATCCGCACCTGGATCTGGCAAGTATTCAAAATGACCGTGTGCTGCTCATGCAGAAAAGTCAGCGGACCAGACAGATCGTAGACGGCATTATGAAAGCACAGGGTCTGACTTTTCAAAATACGATTGTCACATCAAGCATGCCTGCCATAATCGGCCTGGTTGCCGCCGGATTCGGTGTTTCCATACTGTTTGAATCGCATCTCAGGTATTCGCCGGACAGAAACAGGATTAACTGTTACAGCTTTGGATCGCCAAATACGATTTGTGATTTTGTTGCTGCAACCAGGAAAGGGCGCTTTCTGCCTGCCTGTGTCGGGGCCTACATTGATATCGTCCGGAACTCCCTCTAATGCCTGTTTCATCATGAAAGCCGCAGCAGAAGCTGCGGCTTTATCTGATTCTGGGAATGGATCAGGTTTATTCGATTGTCCAGTAGGAATAGTCGACCCTTGAATCCGGTACCTCCTCTACCGTCCCATCTGAGAGGACGACCCGCTTGATCCCGCAGTACACCCTGTCAATCCGGGACTCATCCGGGATGGCGATGTAATCTGAGTAGGCAGTCCTGCCGGATGCAATTGTCTTGACTGTGGTTGCGTAATAGATCTGGTTTGCGCCGTAGATGCGATTGCCCCTTGTATCTGTGGCATACAGATACAGTTCGAATTCCCGCACACTCTTGCCAGACAGATTCTCCATTTCAAAGCAGATGCTCAGAATGTCGCCGGATTTGAATTCCCACTGTGCCCACATCCGGCTTGAAAAATCCAGAGAACGGATCTCAGCAGATGTCCTGGGTGTCGCCGTAGGCCGGGCGGTAATTCTGGGCCTTGGTGTAGCAGTCGCACGCAGTCTACTCGTCTTGAAGGTCTTTGGTGTCGGTGTAGCGTATGCCTGATACGGGAACGGGGTGAATGACGGGACGCCGTTCAGATTGAGCGAAACGCTGTTTTCAGCAATGACGCTGTTTGTGGCCTCATCGCAGACTACAATGTTCATAACCGCCTCACGGGCACTGCCAATCGCATTAATCGCCGCCTGAGTTTCACCTTGCAGGATGAAGTACTCACTCACCTGCTTGGATTTAGGCGCAATGTCATAGATGCCTATGCCATTTACGGCCTTCCCACTAACTGATGCGTTTTCAATTGCAACATACAGCGTTTTGTTTGTCTTGTTGGTCAGCTGCACATCCACCACAAGGGCTGCCGGGTAATCCTTTGACACAAACGGACGGATATCGGTCAGCTCCATGGTGAAATACCTGGTGGAAATCAGTTGAGTGCCCTGCATGCTGCCGGCATTGCTGCTCTGCTGGTAGCCATATTCCGGTTTCAGCAGAACAAAATGGTATACCTCATCGTCCGGAACATAGGAAAAAGTGCCTATTGCGGTCGTGAGAGAATCATATTCTGTTGCGGTTTCCGTCAAATAGGATATGAGTGAATACCGGTCCATCTCCGGATTGTCATAGCAGGCTGCAAGCGCAAACGTGTAAAGCAGAACCTTGAGCTGGGTATCGTTCAGATTCCTCGAGACGGAGAAGTTGACCGCATCCGATTCCTTTCTCGTCCCGGCAGCACCCGGAAAATAGAAAGACAGCTCTACATTCCAGTCCTGATTGTTATAGTACATGGTGCGCTCCTGCGTTTCCGTGAACGACAGGCTGAGGTATTCCGTTGCCGACCGGACAACGGACATATCTTTGATATCAAGCGCATTCATGACCAACGGCATGATCTCATTCATTGCCTGAGACATCTGTTCCGGTACGAAGCAGTTGATCTTCTCCGCAGCGCCGACGCTCAGACAGAGGCACAAAACCAGTACAGTAAGCCAAATCCTTTTCACTTTTCCACATTCCTTTCCGTGCGATGCCGCTTAGTTAGCACCGATGACTGAGGTGTCCCTGGCGATCATTTAAGATCCTCCTGAGTGTTGATCATTCGCTCCTCAGTGATGATAACATCCTCAACATAAAACAACTAACCAACGATCGTGATTCCATCATTGTAGCAATTCTGCAGGTAACCGACCGGTATTCTCTTCAGCGAACTGTCGTCCCAGTGGACATAATACACCTCGTCATCGGAATCTGATTCATCTATGATGCCAGTGAGTCCGGAAAAATCGGCAATGTCGCCATCGTCATTATAGGGCCCATCATAATCCTTGACTCCATCCCTGATACGGACATAACGCAGCACTAACGGCACATCCTTATCGTCGTCATCTTCATCGTCCTCGTCATCTTCATCGTCGTCATCATCCCAGTCCTCATCATCTTCATCCCAGTCTTCATCGTCGTCATCATCATCGTACTCATAGTCACCTGGCAGGAAACCTGTCATATGGTAATGCACCAGTTCATTCTCCCATTTCGGCAGGTTCTCTCTGATGGTCAGGCGAAGTTCAGCATACTGTATATCGGTAATCTGCTTTTCTGACAGCAGGAAGCCGTAGAATTTCCGAAGGCTGGATCCCATGGATACCAGGGAAGATATTGAGCTAAATGGGTAGCCCATAGGATAAAGTGTTCTGTAGAATTCTTGGATATGATCGACAGCATCGGATGCTTTCATCGGATAATCCGCCAAAAAGTCAATGAAAAAAACGATATTTTCCGTGTGTGTCTCGATCGTTTTCGAGGAAAGTCCCTTCATGCTTTTCTCGAACTTAGCAAGGTACTGTTTATTGTATTTCTGAATACTCTGTGCCATACACTGCTCCTTTTCCTGTTGTGGTTTGGCTACTGGACTTCAACATAATCAGCCATAATCGAAATCAGACAGAGATTCGTCAGACGTTCTATCCGGTTGTTCTCCCTGATAACCCCCAGCACGGATACCTCATTCCCGATTTTAACCGGTTCAAAATCTGAACTGCGGGGATACTGGATTTCAAGTACCAGCGTGTTTGACTGGCGGATGGTAAAGCTGATTGTCTGCGCATTCATGTTTATCGAGGCAACCTTTCCGTTCAGAATGGTTTTCTTCCCGATATATTCCGGATTGTTGAATGCAGCATCAAAATCAATGGGTGTATAGGCCTGCGAGTCATCCTCGGGTGACGTTCCTGCCGCATCTGAACCATCGGATGCAGCCATCTGGGACAGGCTGCTCATGGATGTATCCGATGGGGTCTGTGATGCTATCCCCTCTGCTGAACTTGAAAACGATGCGGGATTTGAACCGATCTGTGCAGCCGGCGGCACGGTGGATACCGGTGCATTCCCAGCTGTGCCGTTCTGAATCAATATCGGCGCTGCTGGTATCGTGGTTTCCGGAACACTTATTGCAGTGTTGGCCTGGTATGACAGTGGCGATGCAGGGACTGGTGTAAGCGCCGGCGATATGGTAGATACCGGTTCATTTATCGCAGTGCCGATCTGCACTGAGGATGGCGCATCAGGCACCGGCGTCACTGACGGGGAAAAAGTCGATGCAGGAATGGTTGAATCTGCGGATGGCTGTTCGTCCTGGGTGCCGGCAATGATCAGACGGCCATCCAGAACGTCTATATGATTGCTGAGCTGCTGCTCAACGGCCTGAATGGATTCAAGCGGCATATCCCACCAGCCGGGCTCAAGGATGGACCAGTCCGCCTCCCCTGTGGACGCATCTTCAGAGACCTGCACGTCCTGGCCCTGTGCCCACAGGATATGAAGCTGCAGCTGGTCCCGTACCGCGACGATCGATTCCCTGGATGCATTCCACCATCCCGGCTTCAGAATCTGCCAGTCACCGCTCTCGGCCAGGCAGGTACACAGGAAGAGACACAGCAGCAAAAAGACAGGTCCTATGCGTTTCATGATAACCTCACCATTGATTACAGAAGATGTGCAGAAATCCATACAGAAATGACCGAATACACAGATAAGGTGTGCATTCGGTCCATTGGTTTACGTATTTTTGCTGAGCTTGTACTGGCGCTTCTCCTCATACATGCTGATGTCTGCGCGCTTGAGCACATCAGCGACATTCGCATCTTCCTCAGCATCATAGACAGCCATGCCGACAGAAAGCGCGACCATATCCCATGGAGCTGTGCTTGCAGCATTATGCGCCCGCTCAAATTCCTTGATCCCATCAAGGAGCTCATTGCGCCTGTCGTAATCCTCATGCTGGAGAATCACGGTGAATTCGTCACCGCCTACCCTGAACACAGGACTGTGCTTGAATGTCCTGCAGATGGCGGTGCAGGCATTCTGCAGGTAAATATCCCCTTTCGCATGGCCATAGGTATCATTGATAACCTTGAGATCATTGCAGTCAAGCATGATAATGGCAAAGGACGGGAAAACGCCTTTTTCGGCTGCAATGATCTGGTCATCCAGCTTTCTTGAGAAAATCTCAAACCCGGCTTTGTTTTTGACCTTTGTCAGCGCATCTGAATACGCCTTGCTGTTCAGGTCGCTGATATACACTTTGAGGTGGTCCACGAGATGCTGGAAGGAGGTCGTCAGAATGCCAACCTCATCCTCACCACCGGCATCAAGCGTCACATCATAATCTCCATTGGTCAGCTGACGGGCAACGGCGGTCAGATTCTTGAGCGGCCGGATGATGCGGCGCAGCATGACGACGGAGGCAAATGAGAAGATGAGCGCAATGAGTAGACCGGTGATGATAACCGTATTCGCGAATCCGCGGGATTTGGCCGTAATCTCACTCCAGGGCGCCGTCACCGTAATTTCAATGCCTTCCAGAAGATACGTGCTTGCCGCCAGCATTTTCCGGCCGCCAACGGTATACTCAATCAGCGAGATATCATCGCTCTGGATGGCGGATGACTGTGCTGAATCATCTGCCAGGACCGGGACATAATCATCAAGGTGGGAACCGGTCGGAAGTGTCGGGTGGTAAATGATATCCGTATTCTCATTCACAAGGAATGCATATCCATTATCATATACCTTGAGATTCTTGATCTGTTCACACACGCAGAATCCAGATTACTTATAATCAGCCCATACCTCAGTATCTATCCCAACTTAAGAAAAACAATCGAAGATGCTGATAAAAGAGGAGTAAATATCGTTGTTATCTACAGGAAAATAGAT
>JAFSZW010000332.1 GCA_017458865.1 Clostridia bacterium | reverse complement strand
ATCTGCAGCATGAGCTGCGGCTTTCCTACCTGTTCATTTCCCATGACCTGCATGTAGTGCGCCGCATCTCATCCAAAATCGGCGTTATGTACCTCGGACGGATTGTGGAAACCGGCGATACGGAGGCAGTTTATACCAATCAGCTTCATCCATATACCCGGGCACTCCTTTCCGCCATTCCAAAGGAAGATCCGTCGGAAACCAAAGAGCGCATCCGCCTTGAGGGGGATGTACCATCGCCGAGCAATCCCCCGCCCGGATGTCCATTCCACAACAGATGTCCTGAATGCATGGCTGTCTGCAGTCAGACCATGCCGGAACCAAGAGAGATGGATGGTCATATCGTTTACTGCCATCTGTATGACAGAGCATGATGAATGCATTTTTCATCTCCTCTTTAGCAGCTCAGGGGCTGCGAGTGCGGGTAAATCTCACAGATTCATAAATTATGGGCACTTTTTACTCAAAAGTGCCCTATTTTTTTCATTTTTTTGAATGGAGAAAGCCCCATTGTATATTTCTTTTTTATCATATATGTGCTATACTTAATGTGTGTATGTCGTTGACATTCGTGTGGTTTTCGACATGCCGGATGACTGTTTTCCCTGCTGCTGCCGGTCGTAGGTCCCAGACAGTGTCAACAGGTCATAAAGATGGACATCGCAGAAGCTGCTGACAGTTGTTGATCTCTATACGTGTCCATGTTCAGAATGGAAGGTATGTGTTATGAACAAGCCATCTCCCTACAATGTACCTGGCGGAGTCAGACTCCGCAGCCTTGGTGTGGGAATGATGATTATAGCCATAGTATTCGTCGTGCTGAATATCTTCTCTATTGTCCGTGTCAGATTCACACACCGGGAGATTGCTGACAGCAATGACAGCTTTATTGAACTTCAGAAAAATGCGGATGAGTTCGAACTGGCATCTGAATATCTGACTGAAAACGCCCGTGCGTTTGTATCGACGGGCGAGCGCAGCTATATAGATCAGTATTTTAATGAGCGGAACAACGTAAAGCGGCGCGATAATGCACTTGCCCGGATTCGTGCGGTCGGCTACGAGAACACGATTGCGCATCTCGAGGAGGCGGCTGCCCTTTCTGCTCAGCTTGAGAAAGATGATCTGTATGCCATGGTCCTGATTCTTGAGGCCGATAATGCAGATCTCACAACGTATCCCCGGATACTCCAGGACGTCGTGCTGGCCGAGGAGGATCAGGGAATCTCAGGCATGCGGAAAACTGCAAAGGCGCAGGCGCTGGTGTATGCAACTGAGTACAACGAGATACGGAAGAAGATTCATAACGAGGTTGAGGCCTGTAAGGAATCGCTGCTTGAGGAAGTCCTGATGCTCCAGCAGCACAGGGAATTTGTACTGGACCGCCTCCTCTGGGGTCAGTCTGCATTGATTGGACTCATTTTCATTCTGATTTTCAGCATCTTTTTCATCCAGCAGTTCCTGGTCATCAAGCCGCTCAATGAACTGCATTCGCACATCCAGAATCAGGACAGACTTCCCCTGCATGGTTCATATGAGCTGCAGTTTATCTCAGCCACTTACAATGATGTCTTCATAGAAAACCAGCAAATCCGTGCCAAACTGGACTACGAGGCATCCCACGATGCCCTCACCGGCCTTCTGAACCGACGCAGGTTCGATGACGTCCGTGAGATGCACAGGGAACGCACGATGGTGCTCATTGATGTGGACAATTTCAAGCACTTCAACGATACTTTCGGCCACGACGTCGGCGATGCCGTTTTGCAGAAAGTTGCCAGAGTGCTCACTGACTATTTCTGCAGAGACAGCGGGATCTACCGGATTGGCGGAGATGAGTTTGCGGTCATTATGACAGATGTCGTGCCGAACCAGCAGAAGATGCTGGAGGATCGTTTCAGGAAGATCCAGCATGCGCTCAGACAGACGGATGATGTGCTGCCGGATGTCTCTGTCAGCATTGGCGTTGCGCTTTCAGATCGAAGGAACGGATCTGATAACGCACTCAAGGATGCAGATATGGCACTCTATGAGGTCAAGGAACGTGGCAGGAACGGATTCGCCTTTTATCATGCCGCATAACGCCCGCCTCTTCTTTCCGTTTTCCTGTAAGATAATGCCAGCATGCCGGTCAGAAGAATAAACGCCTGACGAGCCTGTATGATAAACAGTACAGTCTTTAGAAGCGGTTGTTTTCCCTGAATAAATTTCCCCGGGCCAATGCCCAAGAGCCCACTGGGCTCTTGGGCCTTGGCCCGGGGAAATTTATTGCGGGAGCACAATCCCTTTGTTTATATGTAAATAGATATAAGGATATGTGAATTGTTAGATCGGGATGTGTGTATATGATAGAACGGCAATGAT
>JAFSZW010000030.1 GCA_017458865.1 Clostridia bacterium | reverse complement strand
GGCAGGCGGTCCGGCTTCGGCGTTGCGTTCAGCTTGGCGTTGACCTGCGGGATCAGCTCCTCAAGAGCGATGTGGCCCTGCACAACAAATCCGGTCGGAAGCGCATCGCCGTTATGCATGATGTTCTTCATCCTCAGCTCAACCGGATCCATGCCGAGCTTCAGGGCAACCTTGTTCATCTGGAGCTCATAGGCATAGTTCATCTGCGGTCCGCCGAATCCGCGGTTTGCGCTGGAGAAGCAGTTGTTCGTGAAGCAGGAGATGGAACGAATGCGTGCATTCGGTACATTGTAGGGACCTGCGCCTGCGTACGTGGAGTACATCTGTACCCACGGCGTGCAGTAGGTGTAGCATCCGCCGTCCATGACCACATACGCTTCCTCAGCGATAACCTTGCCGTCCTTGGTCGCGCCGGTCTTGTAGTGGATATACTCCGGATGGCGCTTTGCGTGGCACTCGATGGATTCCTCACGGCTCCAGACCATCTTGACCGGGCGGTGCGTATACTGCACAAGCAGCGCGATAAAGGTTTCGACCGTGATGTCTTCCTTGCCGCCGAAACCGCCGCCCATCGGGACGCCCATGTTCCGGACATGCGTATGCGGAAGGCCGAGACACTTGGCGATCGTGCGGTAGTGCTCCAGAACCTGGGTGCCGACCCGGAGGGTAATGACGCCGTCCTGGTCCATCCAGCCCATACCGCTTTCCGTTTCGAGGTAGCTATGGTCATGCGGGAGCGTGTAATAATCGTCCTCAACGATGACGTCGCACTTATCCCATGCCGTATCCACATTGCCGCACTGGATCTGGGTCCGCATGATCACATTGGAATTATCCTCGCTGGATACAAGGTATTCATCCCGAGCTGCCAGGCGGGCATCAAAGACGCCTTCCGTCACTTCATAATCCACATCGATCAGCTTGAGCGCGTCTTCTGCGATTTCTTCCGTCTCTGCCGCGACCAGCGCGATCGGTTCGGACTTGGCGCGGATCTTGCCGTGCGCAAGGACCTTGTACAAGCCCTCAAATCCGCCGCCGACATCACGCATCTGGCCAAACTTGGAAATATCCTGGTTGACATATACGTCATCCGCCGTCAGAACAGCCTTCACACCGGGAAGCGCCTTTGCCTTCGAGGTGTCAATTCCCTTGAGGATTGCTGCCGGGTATTTGCTGCGGAGCACTTTGCCGTACAGCATCTGCGGCATTGACCAGTCGTCGCTGTACAGCTGCTCGCCCTTGGCCTTCGCCCAGGCATCATGACGCGGTATGCGGTTCCCTACAAGATGATATCCGCCTGTTTTCATGCCAGTACCCCCTCTTCAATTTCCTTTGCGACCACATAGATCGCATCAATGATCTTGTTGTATCCGGTGCAGCGGCAGAGGTTGCCGGAAACAGCTTCCCGGATCGCATGGCGGTCCGCTTTCCCGCCGTTCTTGAGATAGGCAGTTCCCGCTACGATAAAGCCCGGTGTGCAGAATCCGCACTGTACGGAGCCGCACTCCACAAACGCTTTCTGCAGGCGGGCCGCGATGCGGTCATTGTAGCCGAGTCCCTTATCGGTCCAGATCTCCTTGCCCTCGCAGGCAGCAGCCAGCGTCAGGCAGCTCTTGACCGGAACGCCGTCTACCAGGACCGTGCAGGTCCCGCAGTCGCCTTCCTCACATCCGCACTTTACGTCATAGACGTAATTGTTGCGGAGCGCGCGGAGCAGGCTGAGATGCGGCTCGATTTCATAGCTGACATCTTCGCCGTTGACCTTCATGTTGACAACAATGGTCTTCTTCTTTTCCATCTGTCTGACCTCCTTACATGCATTCGCCGTATGCGGCGAGCTTGCAGGTTCTCTTTACCAGGACCGGCACAACGGCACGGCGGTAAGTCACGGTAGAACGCACGGAAGGATCTCTAGGATTCATATCCTTCTGTACGGCTTCCCCAACGGCTTCAAATGCTGAATCATCCAGTTTCTTGACAATCAGGTCCGCTACCGCATTATGGGCGCGGACCGGGGTCGGAGCGACTGCGCCAAGTGCGATGCGGCAGTCTTCCACAGTGCCGTCCTTGGCCAGTTTCACATATGCGCCGACGGATGCCATGGAAATGGACATGGACTTG
>JAFSZW010000331.1 GCA_017458865.1 Clostridia bacterium | reverse complement strand
CCCCTCTGCAAGGGAGCACTCAAGACGGTCCGGGTCTTTGAAATAGCGCTCCTGAATCAGGCAGTTCCTGAAAATCCTGGCAAGGCCGTCCGGCACGGTGGTGGCTTTTTCAAAGTTCAGCATCGGACAGGTCCCCTTTCCCGTACGGCAGAGAGATTTTTCCCATGATGACGGGCGATGATGCGCCTGTGACGGACGGGAGCGTATTGGGCTGTTCCAGGACGCAGCAATCTGCCAGCATGGCAAATGCGACGGCTTCCTTGGCGTCACTGTTCATGCCAATTTCCTCCTGTGTCCGGACAAGGACGCCGTGCTCTGCAAAGCGGCTGTGCAGCACGCGCATCAGCTCAGCGTTGTAGCTGCCGCCGCCGCCGACAATCAGGACATCCGCTTTATATCTGGGAAGCACATACCTGAGATAGGCATCCTCTATAGACCAGGCGGTCAGGTCGGTCACCGTCGCCATGAGATCCTCGCCGGAAATGCCCATTTCACCTGCGCGGCTTATGATGCGGCTCGTGTACTGCACGCCGAACATTTCCCGCCCGGTCGTCTTTGGCAGCGGACGTGCGTAATACCTGTCCTGCATGAGCTCATTAAGCAGCGCCCCGTTTACCTGCCCCTTTGCAGCCATTTCGCCGCCGGCATCGTAGTTTACCGCACCGCCGCTGAGCGATGAGATGACGGCGTCCATGATCATGTTGCCAGGGCCGGTATCAAATGCGAAAACCATCTCAGGCGTTGCGGATGCCGGAAGGACGGTCATATTGCCAATGCCTCCGATATTCTGCAGCAGGACGGTTTCAGATGCACGGCGGTAAAGCGCATATTCGGTAAACGGAACCAGCGGTGCGCCGTTGCCGCCGGCAGCCAGATCCGCGACGCGGAAGTCGGATACGGTGAGGATGCCGGTGCGCTGTGCGATGACTGCCCCATCCCCGATCTGCACGGTATAATGGACAGGTATCCCGTCCTGGGACTGCCAGTCCGGTGCATGCCAGATCGTCTGGCCATGACACCCGATAATGTCCACCATATCCCTAGTTAAGCCGGCGTTCCGGATGACGCGAAGCGCTGCTCTTGCATACAGCTCGCCAAGCAGAACCTGCATATAGCCCACTTTGTCTATTGTGGCCTTTTCAGGGGTGAACAGGTCAAAGATCTTCTCCCGGACGCTTTCCGGGAACGGTGTGTTCTCAAAGTGCAGCAGTTCAACTTTTTCGGGTGAAATCCGCACAAGTGCCGCGTCTATGCCGTCTACGGATGTGCCGGACATCAGTCCGACAACCAGACGCGCCTGTTTTTTTGATATTGTCTGCAGCATAACTGACCTCATTCAAACCAAGCAGTTGTTTATGGCCCCGGCCTGCCCGAAGATTGCGGAAAAACCAGCAGATGTCAGCACATGGCTGGCTATATTCGTTTCTGTAGATTGCCGGGTTGTATCTTCCCGTTTATTATAACACAGAACATTGCCTGAACAAAGCAGAATATCAGGATGTTTCAGGCTGTCTTTGAGAGAAATGGTGGGAAAATGCCGGTTTATCTCTGGGAGTCAGTGCTTGCCGCAAATCAGGAAGTGCCGGTAACAAAATTCACCTCCTTTCTTATGCCCTGGGATGATTTTTTGGAACAGTTGATATAGACAACCCCAACTTGTTTTGTTATACTTTTACTGGTAAAGGACATTCTTTATCGGTTCGGAGTGTATATCAGTTGCTGCTCTGACAGGGCACGGTCGGGTGCTTTCCTGCTGCCTGTGCTGCATTGTATCGCGGAGTGTCGGGGACTGATTCCGTTTTTGTGCTTTGCAGACATGTCTTAAACAGAGGTAAGTCATGCTTACGGATATTCTGAATGCCTATCGCAATAAGGCGTATTTTGACTCGGCAATCTGCTTTGTTTTTGACAGGGATCGGATCCTTGAGACCGGACATGTGGGACCGGCCAGTCCGGATGCGCTGTATGACCTGGCGAGCGTAAGTAAAATCATCACGACGACGCTGCTGCTCGACCAGATGGAAAAGGGCCGGCTGTCGCCTGCGGATCCGGTGCTCACCTATCTGCCTGAGCTGTCCTGCGGGACATCCGGACGGCGGCTCAAAGAAGTGACCATTGAAAAGCTCATGACCCATACCTCGGGCATTCTTCCCTGGTATCCGTTCTATGCGGACGGACGGCCGTTTGAGGAGATCTTCGAGATGCTCATGGCAAAGACGCCTGAGGAAAAGGGATACGCATACAGCGATCTCAATTACATGCTGCTGGCCCGAGTCTATACCGCTGTGTCAGGAAAGAGCCTGCGCGATGGTGTGCAGGCGGTGATCTGCGAGCAGATGGGCATCCCCATGCAGTATGGTCCGGTGCCTGCAGCGCAGGCTGCCCCCTGCTGCCTGGGCAATCAGATTGAAAAGCGGATGTGCGCAGAGCGCGGCCTTTCCTTTGACGGCTGGCGCGAGGACGGTCAGCCGGTCTGCGGCACCTGCAACGACGGCAATGCATATTATTACTTTGGCGGCGTCAGCGGGCATGCAGGCCTCTTTGCCAGTGCGGATGCCATGATGCGGCTGTGCCGGTTCTATCTGACGACGGACAGGAAAGCATATGTAACGGCGATGGAAACGACTGTCGGCGAGCGCGGCCTGGGGTTTGACAAGTCAGATCTTTTCCCGGAGGGATGCGGGCATACCGGCTTTACGGGGACCAGTATCTATCTATCAAGGCAGCAGGGCGTCGGCGCCGTGCTGCTGACCAACCGCCTGTACCTGCCGCAGGGCGGAACGCCGACGGGCATAAACCCATGCCGCAGAGAGGTGCATGAATATGCGCTCAGACTGGTTTCAACAGGCTCTGCCTGATGGACATATTAAAGAAAGGAGTTTTTCACATGAGAAACACCAGAAAGTGGCTCTGCCTCGCGCTGTCACTCCTCCTCGTCTGCATCGCATCCTTTGCGATGGCAGACAGTATCCTCCGCTGGGGATTTGAATCAGATCCGACCGGATTTGATCCGCACACCAATCCTGAGGATATGAGCATCCGCGTTATGAACCAGATGTATGAGACACTGGTTGCCACCAATCCGGATATGACCTACTACGGCCGTCTGGCCGAAAGCTGGGAGATCCCGGACGAGGTCACCTATGTGTTCCATCTCCGTCACAACGTGAAGTTCCACTCCGGCCGCGACATGACCGCTGCGGACGTTGTCTATTCCTTTGAGCGTGTCCTCGGCCGTACGGAGGCCGGCGACATCGGCGCACTGGGCAGCAAATCCACCTACTATGGAGACATCGACACCATTGAAGCCGTGGATGATTACACCGTAAAGTTCGTCCTCAAGAATGTCAATGCGGCATTCCTGGGCAACCTCAGCTCCAACTATGGCGCAATCGTCGACAAGGACGTGATTGCGGCCAACGGCGACCTGATGCGCGCTGACGGCGGTACCGGCCCCTTCATGCTCAAGGACTGGGTCCGGGACAACAACGTAAGCCTCGTCAAGTTCCCGGAGTACTGGGAAGCTGACCGCGTGAAGCTCGACGGCATCACGTACTACGTCATCGGCGACGAGTCCGCCCGTCTGGCGGCGCTCCGCACCGGCGAGATCGACATCAGCACGATGTCCGCCTCCAATGTCCCGATCGCTGAAAAGGATGCAAACCTCAAGGTTCTCTCCTATCAGTCCAACCAGTATGTCGCAGTTGGCTGCAACATGAGCACGCCTGCGCTTCAGGATAAGCGTGTCCGTCAGGCCATCACCTACGCAACTGACCGCGAAGCCCTCATAAACATCGTATTTGCCGGCAAGGCCATGGCCTGCTCCATCGTGCCCCCGTCTCTTGGACACTGGTCTGTACCGCTTGATCAGATTGACGTCTATCATACCGATGTTGCCAAGGCAAAGGCACTCATGGAAGAGGCTGGATACAGCAAGAGCAACCGCCTCAGCCTGAGAGTTGCCGCGGGCCTTCTGGATGCCATCCGTCAGTCTGCCGTTGTCCTGCAGCAGCAGCTCTCCGAGATCTACATTGACCTCGACATCGTGAACCTCGAACAGGGTGAATATGTCGACACCTGGTACAAGATGGCAACACCTGAGGCCGGCTTTGACATGATGGTAGTCCAGGACGGTGCCGGCACTGACCCGAACCGCTCCATCGCGTTCTTCTTCAAGACCGGCGCCAGCGCCAACGTGTTCGGCTACTCCAACGAGCGCGTCGACGAACTGTGCGACCTCGCCCTCTCAACACCGGATCCGGATATCCGTGAGGGCTATTACAATGAAGCACAGCTCATCTGCATTGATGACTGCGTCAAGACAGGTATTGCCTGCATGACCATGTACTACGTCACCAGTGCGAACCTTGAAGGTTTCGCCCCGACCGCTGCAGATGCCAGCAACTATCGCGACATGTACTTCAAGTAATCCATCCAACGGGAGCGGTGCACCCGCTCCCGTTTTCCCTGCTCAAATATAAATCCAGACTTGTGTTCTGTTTTTTTAAGAAATCGATGCGATAGCAGACTGATTTCTGCCAAGCGCGGACAATGACCGCACTGTTTAATACCGAAAATAACTGCCAAAACACGAACAGACAGAAAGTCTGTACTTGTTTGCGGCGCTCAGATAGATCTTAACCGGCCTGATCATGACAAATTCTATCAGGCAAGGCTTATCCAGATGGGAGAATCACGATGAGAAATTATGTCATCCGGCGCATCCTGCAGATCATCCCCGTTCTGCTGGGTGTCAGCATACTGATCTTTACCGTCATGAAACTGATTCCCGGCGATGTCATCTCCGGTGCGCTCGGCGTTGAGGGTTCACCGGAACTCAGGCAGGCCCTGACGGTCAAGTATGGCCTCGATAAGCCGTATCACATCCAGTATCTGAACTGGATCCGGGGCGTTCTGCACGGCGATTTCGGCGATTCTCTGCGAACCTCTGAACCCATCTTCCCCGAAATGATGCGTCGCTTTTCCGTGACGGCGGAGCTGACCATCCTGGGCGCACTCATTTCCTGGATCATCGCCATCCCGCTTGGCATTATGGCGGCAACGCACCGCAACAGAGGGATTGACCGGTTCGTCCGCGTCTTTGCGCTGCTGGGCGTATCCGTGCCAAGCTTTGCACTTTCCATCATGGTCATCCTGTTCCTGGCGCTGGTTTTCAGCTACTTCTCTCCTCTTGGGTATGTGACGCTGCTTGAAAACCCGATCAAGAATCTGCAGATCATGATTCTGCCAAGCTTTGTGCTGGGCATTACCATTGCCGGTTCAATTATGCGCATGACGCGCTCCTCCATGCTGGAGGTGCTCCAGCAGGATTTCATCAAGACCGTGCGGGCAAAAGGCGCCAGTGAGCGCGTGACGATCTTCAAGCATGCGCTCAGGAATGCGTTCATCCCGATCATTACGCTGATTGGCATGCAGATCGGGTCCCTGCTGGGCGGCGCTGTGATCATTGAGCAGATTTTTTCATTGCCGGGTCTTGGGCAGATGACCCTGACGGGCATCAATCAGCGGGACTATCCGGTGGTTCAGGGATGCGTGCTCTTTATCGCGTTTATCTACATCATCGTGAACCTGATCACCGATCTGCTTTATGCCTATATTGATCCCCGCATCTCTTACAACTGATGGAGGCACGACATGAAAGGATTACGACAGGTTTTCCGCGAACTGTTCAAAGACCCAATGGGCAGGGTCGGCATGTTCGGCGTGCTTTTGCTCATCCTGCTGGCGATCTTCGCGCCGGTGCTGGCCCATTACGGACCGGAGAAAATGGTCAGCATGCCGAAAGCGGCACCGAGCGGACAGTTCTGGTTCGGCACAGACAATTACGGACGTGACATATACAGCCGCATTCTTTACGGCGCGCGGGTGTCACTTGAGGTCGGCATCATCTCCGTCGGTATCGCGGCATCCATAGGGTTTCTGCTCGGCATGATTGCAGGCTATTTTGAGGGCCGTGTGGACCGGATCATCATGTGCATTATGGACATTCTGTTCGCATTTCCGTCCATCCTGCTGGCTATTTTCATCACAGCGGTCCTTGGACGCGGCATAGAGAACACCATGATTGCCATAGGCATTGTCAATATCCCGGTGTTTGTGCGCACGGTCCGGGCATCCGTCATATCAGCCAAGGGGCTTGAATACGTCCAGAATGCGAAATCCATAGGCGTCAAAACGTTTCCGCTGCTCATGCGTCACATTGCGCCGAACACCATCGCACCATTTACCGTCCAGGCAACGCTGGCCCTTTCCTCCGCCATCCTGACGGAGGCCTCCATGAGCTTCCTGGGGCTCGGCATCCAGCCGCCGGATCCCTCCTGGGGCTCTATGCTTTCTGAGGCACGCACATTCATGGAACAGGCACCCTGGATGGCCATATTCCCGGTGCTGTTCATTGTCATCACCATTCTCATCTTCAATATCCTTGGGGACAGTCTGCGCGATGTACTGGATCCCAAGCTCAAAACCTGAGGAAAGGAGGATCGCCATGAATCATCTGCTAGAAATGCGTAGCCTGGCCATAAACCTGTACAGAGGGAAAAAGCTGCCCCAGGTCAGACTTTGCGAGGGAATCGACCTCGATATCAATGTGCGCCAGAACTTTGGCATTGTCGGTGAATCCGGATGCGGCAAGAGCATCACCTGCTCTGCCATTATGGGCCTCCTCTCCTATCCGCTCTCCCTCGATAAAGGAACGTCCATCCGCTTTGCCAGTACGGATGGCGAGGTGGAGCTGACCAGACTGTCGCCTCAGCAGCTGCGGCGTATCCGCGGCAAAGAGATCTCCATGATCTTCCAGGAGCCCATGACGGCCCTCGATCCCATGTACACGATTGAATCGCAGATCAATGAGGCACTCAGCTTTCATACAACAAGCCTGAGCCACAGAGAGATGCATGATCTTGCGCTTACGATGCTTGAAAAGGTGAAAATACCCCGCCCGGACCAGATCCTTGCAGACTATCCTCACCATCTGTCCGGCGGCATGCTGCAGCGCGTCATGATCGCCATTGCCCTGATCAACAACCCCCGTCTCCTGATCGCAGATGAGCCCACGACTGCGCTGGATGTGACCATTCAGGCACAGATTCTGGACCTCATGAATGAGCTGCGCGAGGGCTATAACACATCTGTCATCATGATCACTCATGACCTTGGCGTCATTGCTGAAACCTGTGAGCGGGTTGCCGTTTTCTATGCCGGTCAGGTTGTGGAACAGGCGGAAATCAATGAGCTCTTCCATGAAACTGCCCATCCGTACACCATGGGCCTGCTCAAATCGGTGACGTCCCTTGGGAAGATCAATGAGCCTCTCTACTCCATTTCCGGTGCCGTTCCGACAGCCGGCGCGTTTGCCGGCGGCTGCCGCTTTCATGACAGATGTACGCACTGCATGGAAAGGTGTCGCACTGAAATGCCGGCACTATCGGAAATCAGTCCGGGGCATCTGTGCCGCTGCTGGATGCACGATAATGCCCATGAGGAGGTGACAGGCGCATGACCGCTCCGGTACTCGTTGATGTCCAGCATCTTTCGACCTATTTCCCGGTGATGGGCGGCGTCATCCGCAAGGTAGTCGGTCAGGTGCATGCTGTTGAGGACATCTCTTTTAAGATCCATGAACAGGAAACATTCTCGCTGG
>JAFSZW010000029.1 GCA_017458865.1 Clostridia bacterium | reverse complement strand
GTCATCAAACTGAATTACCTGGCTCATCAGCCTGGCAAAAGACGGGGTATGACGCCAATGAGAGCCATATGCGCAGGATAATACCAGTAGAAGAATTTCCCGAGCCAGCGGCATTTGCCACGCTGACCGTTATATAGCGCAAGCAAAGGAACCGTCAGCCAGCAGGCCATATGCACCATCCCATAAATTTGGTTATTTATTTTGAAGAACGCGATAGCGTACAGCGTGACAACCGCCATGAGCCAGAGCATCTGCTTGCAGAAGTTCCCCCTGCTCCGCCCCACCAGCAGGATGGCCAGCGGCGCGGCGCAGCTCCAGTCCGAAGTGCATGTCAGCGCACACCCGATGACCGTAATCAGCGCTTTCAGCCAGACATTCCATTTCTCATTATCCCAGGTTTTCAGCAGGAGCAACCCCCACAGCAAAGGCCAGGCAATGCTGGTCTGGTTGAAGATCATGTTCTCAATGGGATTGAAACTTGGCTGTGCAAAATAGCAGAAAGCGAAATGGCTGACCACAGCAAGCAACGCCATCCTGCCAACATATTTCCAGAAGTTCCGGGTATGGTGATATCCTTCAGCAACAAAGAAAAACATGATTGGCGCTGTCAGGCGCCCGATGCAGTGCAGAAAAATCTGCAATGGCACTTCCGCCTGTTCATAAGCCTCTATTCTCATCCAGGCAACATGGTCAATCGTCATAGCAATAATGGCAATCACCTTCAGGGCATTGCCGCTCAATCCGAACCGTTTTGTGACAGAAGCTGCTTTCACATCCATGGTCGTCTATCCTCCAAGCGTCTTGACTGCCATAAACAGAAAACTGCAAAGTTGAAAACTCTATGCGTGGAAGATTATCTTCCGGCCTTTCCTTCCGTTATGGGTTAAGGCTGTTCATGCAACGGTGGCAGTTCATGAATATCATAAGTTTCATAATAGATCTCAAAGGCGGTTTCTACATCTCCGGACAATTCGATCAGCGCACCTGCCTGGAACATCGCGGACAGCGAACCGCTGGGCGCGTGCCATGCGGCATTGCTGACAACTTCAATATCACTGTCCCTTAGAATCGCTTCCGCGCCGAACAGCAGGGTTCCCGTGGCGATATGGTAATCGCTGGAGATGATCGCAATCTGTCTGACCTGCGGATACCGTTCCGTAAGGATGTCAAAGGTGTAGATGGCGTTCTGCGCCGTCGTCAGGGAACGATCCTCGACAATCAGCCGCGAAGGATCCACCCCCTGGGCTTCCAGCCATTCCGCCATCCGGCCCGCCTCCGTTGCCGTCGGGTCATCAGCGGCAGTCCCGCCGCCTGTGCAGACGATAATGGCATTCGGGTAATTTTCTGACGCAGACAGCATCACTTTCAGCCGTTCAACCAGCTCATCCCTCATCGTTCCGTCTGGATTCAGCTGAAAGCCGAGGCCGACCAAGCACAGGGAATCGTCTTCCGGAAAGCCCTCCGGAAGCTCCGTGTTGACAGTAACCGGCGCTTCCCACAGATC
>JAFSZW010000330.1 GCA_017458865.1 Clostridia bacterium | reverse complement strand
GGGGTGTACGCTGGAAGATCCCCCAGCAGCAGTCGGGAAAGAATCAGCTGCCGCTCTGTCTCGGATCTGACCAGATGCTCAAATCGGCCCCGGAGTCCAATCCCGAACAGGAATCCGGCACGGGACAGTTCCTCTGAAACAGATGCCAGTGCTGTAACAGATTCATCCAGGACCGCCCCATCTCCGGAAAAGGCATAAAGCCGGTCCAGGCAGAGGAGTATGCAGTGCTCGGAGGGCCGTTCGCCCTCGCGGATGAGCAGCTGATCTGTTTTTGCAGACAGCTTCCAGTGAATGTCCTGAACCCGGTCGCCCGGCATATACGATCTGTATCCGGATACCTCAAACGGATTCTGTCCGCTCTGCCCGGCGGACAGTTCCGCCTCATCCGTCAGCATCGCAGCACTGACACTGTCCATGCTGACCGGATAGGTTTCCGGTTCTATGAGACAGATGGCGCTTTCACTGACCGTGAGCGGAAAGGACCACAGGCCAAACAGATCCCGCGTTTCTGCCTGATCAAGCGAGAACTCCATTGCCCCGCAGGCAAGCGCCTCGCAGTCAAAAGCTGCCTGGGCACCATCTGAAATTACGGTATGCCTTGTCTGGCTACTGAGCAGGGAGTGAGTCATGGTTATGCCAGCCTGGACGGCAAAGCCAGGCACACGGATGGGTGATTCGATCATCAGACGCCCATGGATGATTCCGGGGCCTGTGACCCGATCCGGGACCTTCACATGCAGGCGCACGCTTTTCCCTGCAATGCAGGCCAGACAGATGCTGCTTAGCGGCAATGCAATTGTGCAGACCAGGACAAATCGCGTGCCGGTATTGTTCTCAAAAAAGTACAGCAGCAGCGCGGACACTGCAAAAAGGCCAAAGATAATCCGGTTTCTTATCATTGCTGCAGCCTGCTGTCTGAGATTTCAACGGTGCCGAGCAGGTCCCGGAGCACCTCATGTTCACTCGTTCCGGCCAGACGGGCTTTTCTGCTCAGGACAAGGCGGTGCTGGCAGACGTCTGAGAAGACAGCCTGAACGTCTGCACCGGTCACATAATCCCGTTCTTCCATGAATGCACGCGCCTTGGCCATCCGGCAAAGGCAGAGCGTTCCGCGCGGGCTTATTCCAACATCCAGTGCCGGATGTTCCCGGGAGGCGAGGGCAAGCCGCGTAATGTAGTCAAGAACCGCATCCTTTGTGGTAACCTGAGTCACCTGCCGCTGCATCCGCTCAACATCTGATTTGGAAAGCACACACTCCACCCCGTCCAGCGGATTTCCAAGCTGCCGGTCCCGCAGCAGTTCCATCTGCGCATCATAATCCGGATAGCCTATGCTCAGGCGAACCAGAAAGCGGTCCATCTGGGCAAAGGGCAGCAGCTGAGTCCCCGCCGCACCGACAGGATTCTGCGTCGCAATGACAATACACGGCTCCGGCAGCGCATAGGTCTGCCCGTCCACCGTCACATGCCGCTCCTCCATCGCCTCAAGCAGCGCGGACTGTGTCTTGCTGGATGTCCGGTTGATCTCATCGCCGAGGAGCAGATTGGTGCCTGAAAGCACACCAGGATGATAGACAAACGAGCCGGTTTCCCTGTCGTACATTGAAAAACCGACAATATCGGAGGGCATGACGTCCGGCGTAAACTGAATGCGGCTGTATTTAAGGCCAATCGCCCTGCTGATCGCCACTGCAAGCGTTGTTTTCCCCGTACCGGGGACATCATCCATAAGGATATGCCCATCCGCCAGAATGGCTGTAAACAGCTTGCGAACAACCTCATCTTTCCCTGCAATAACGCGGTTTACTGTGTTAAGAACGCGCCTGATTTCCTCTTGCATGCCCGGCCTCTTTCAATTGTTTCTCATCTGCCTTTGCCTGCCCCGCTTAAAGCAGTCTCGTACGTCCTGCCTTTGCAGTGACGAAAAGGGAAAGCAAAACGCTTTCCCTTGCGGCAACTGCAGGTATTGCAAAAGACAGAACTGCTTCAATTCTGCCTGATTCGAAATCCTACTGAATCATCTCAATCCGTCCGGCAGGCGCTGCATAAGCGTCTCCAATCTGGTTATCAAGGGCCTCAGTCAGGTATTTCCAGATGACATCACGGACAACTGCCGTGGTAATCGTGCTGTTCTCTGCGGCCTCAGCAGCCTCCTTGAACAGATAGGAGGCATCCATTCCGTTAAAGTTGGCATTGCTGGTAATCACGGCATAGACCGCATCCGGATCAAACGCCTGTCCGTTAACCGCTTTAACCGTTACGCGGTTCACAGAGGCTGCTCTGAACCAGTGGTCACCGTACGCCTCGCCGGCCTCATACGCCTTGGTGAGATCAACGGCATAGTCAAGACCGGAAACCTGCATGAACGCTGCGCAGGCATCTTCTGTCTCATCGGTGCACGGCAGACCCTGTGCACAGGCCTCAAGCTGCTCCTGCAGCTGGGCGCCGGTCATATAGATAACAGCAACCTTGTTCGGATACGGCAGAACCTCTGCGATCTTCTCCGCATTAAACACTCCGACCTCAATATCCGCGCGAAGATTTCCCGCATTCCAGAGTGCAACAACATGATCCTCATCTACATCCAGCGATGTGATGCCGGCCTTTACATCATCCTCTTCAAATGCTTCATTAATCGCCCCGGACACCGCAAACCAGCGAAGTGCGTCCGCCCAGAAATCACCGAGGTTTGTCTCACCCGCACGGGCCTGAGCCCCGCCAGTCATCTGAACCGCGGCATACGCCTCAAGCGATTCATCCAGTTCAATCACATTCCCATGTGCATCCGTAAAGGTCGCAGCGGATGCTGTCATGGCAAACACGATCATGACAAGCAAAAGAAATAAAGCAGCAGTTTTCTTCATACGTCCTCCTCAAGGTGGTAAGGTCATGCATTTTAAAACGTTCAAAATATCAAAAATGCACAGTTTTCGGATACAATAAAGGTGCCTCAAGCGTCCCTGTGGCGCTATGGCACCTTGTGATACCGAATGATGTTGACATAATACTCTGCTTGAGCAGAACCTGAATCAGCTTGTGCTGACGATGCGTAGTCTACCATATCCACCAGTCACTGTCAATCATAATCATGTACCGGGATGGAGCGCTCCTGGCCGATACAACGCTCATTCTGTCCATTTGACTGGGGCTTTCGCCTGTCGCCCCTGGGTGGCCTCATACCCTGTACGCCTGCTGCAAGGAGACGTACAGTGCCTGTCCCGCATGATTCTATCGGTCAAATCTGCGGCATGATACCGATAGAATTCAGGCTTGACCTGCTGCGCAGGAAATGCTTAATATCCCTTACAGACAAGTGCACTGCAATACGCATCACAAACAATGGGCAGATTTGCTGTTCCCGGTTGTATTCGGCTTTTAAAAGTTGTATCATGCATCAGGATGAACTGATCGAATCACCTGAAACTGCGCAGGAAAGCAATGCACATACGCCCCGCAACGTTTCAGTCAGGCACACAGCAGAAAGGAAGGCAGACTGTGCTCAGAATTTTTGTATGTCTCAAGCAGGTTCCCGCCACCTCAAAGGTTGAGGTGGATGAAACGACCGGCGTCCTCAAGCGGACCGGTGTTGCCTCCAAAATGAATCCGTATGATCTGTACGCACTGGAAACCGCCCTGCGGATCAAGGAAAGCAGCGGCGCGGAAATCAGTGTGGGGACAATGGGGCCGCCGCAGGCAGAGGCGATTATCCGCGAGGCCTTCATGATGGGCGCAGATCACGGATATGTCTTTTCGGACCGGCGTCTCGGCGGTGCAGATGTGCTGGCAACCAGCTATACGCTCAGCCAGGCCATCCAGTCCATTGGTGACTTTGACCTTATCCTCTGCGGACAGCAGACAACGGACGGCGATACCGCCCAGGTTGGCCCCGCCATTGCCGAGTATCTGGGAATACCGCATGCTGCGTGGGTTTCAAGGCTTACCCTGCAGGGAGATGGCGTGGATGCGGAGCAGCAGCTCCAGGATGTCATTGAAACTGTCCACATGTCCTTCCCCTGCCTGGTAACCGTCCAGCAGGAT
Source organism: Clostridia bacterium (assembly GCA_017458865.1). Taxonomy (GTDB): domain Bacteria; phylum Bacillota; class Clostridia; order Christensenellales; family Aristaeellaceae; genus Ventricola. Next base: position 1,305 of record JAFSZW010000330.1, on the reverse strand, counting down.
ATCTGCATGCCGCGGCTCCCCAGCATGGTCAGGGCGCGCGAAACCCGTGACCGGGAAATCCCCATCCTGACGCTGGACCAGTTCCCTGACAGGAATCCGGATCACTATGGGCTTTCCGGCAGTGCGACAAACGTGGAGCGCATTTTCCCGCCGGAAAACAAGGTATCCCACGAAGTCTGGTCAGACGGCGACAATGCGGAACGCCTTGAGGCACAGCTCAGGGCCTGGAAGTTTCTGTAGGAGGTCAGCATGGCAAAGATTGCAGTACTGGAAAGAAAATGTACCGGATGCGGCGCCTGTGTCAAGGCATGCCCATTCAATGCGATAGACATGGCCGGCGGCCATCCTGAGATGAACGCTGCCTGCAGGGTCTGCGGAATCTGCGTCAGGGCATGCCCGGAAAAGGCCATTGTCCGGCTTGAAACACGCAGTGCGGATGTGGACAAGTCCAAATGGCGCGACATCCTTGTGTACGCTGAGGTCAGCGGCGGACGTCTCCACCCGGTGAGCCTCGAGCTGATCGGAAAAGCGCGGGAACTTGCTGCGCCTCTTGGATATGCCGTACACGCTGCCATTCTGGGTAACGGCATCGGCAATTACGCAGAGGAGCTCCTCCATTACGGCGTTGACCAGGTCTACATCTACGATGATCCCGCGCTCGCCTGTTTTCGGGCAGATGTGTATGCAAACTGTGTTGAGGATGCGATCAATGCGCTGCATCCGAGCGTTGTGCTGGTGGGTGCCACCTCGCTCGGGCGGAGCCTCGCGCCGCGCCTTTCAACCCGGTTCCATACCGGCCTGACCGCCGACTGTACGCAGCTTGAGCTGCGGGAGAATACGGATCTGGTCCAGATCCGTCCGGCGTTCGGCGGCAATATCATGGCGCAGATCATCACCAGTCATACAAGGCCGCAGTTCGCCACTGTGCGCTATAAGGTCATGGATGCGCCGGCACGCAGTAAGGAGGCAGGCGGCACGCTTGTGCCGAGGACGCTGTCCGAAAAGGCCAAAGCCTCCCGGGCAAGGCTTGTGGAAACGCGGCTTGTGCCGCCAAGTGCGAGCATATCAGATGCCGACATTCTGGTTGTCGGCGGACGCGGGCTCAAAAAAGAGGCCGACCTTGAGCTCATCCGCCGTCTCGCCGCTCTCCTTGGCGGTGACTGGGCAACCACCCGTCCACTGGTTGAGAAGGGCTGGAACACCAATGACCGGCAGATCGGCCTTTCCGGACGCACCGTACGCCCTCGCCTCATCATCTGCTTTGGCGTGAGCGGTGCCATTCAGTTCACCAGCTGCATGAAGAGC
>JAFSZW010000329.1 GCA_017458865.1 Clostridia bacterium | reverse complement strand
GGAGTGGACGATGAGCATGGCGATGTCATCCCGGTGTGCTTTGTAAAGATCGTTAAAGTACGGCAGTTCCTGCTTGCAGGGTGCGCAGTGCGTTGCCCAAAGGTTGATGACGGTCACCTTGCCGCGCGTATCGGCCAGATGGAAGGTGCTGCCATCCATGCACTCGGCGCTGAAATCGGCCAGCTGCTCACCCACCTCATACCCGATGGGCGCATCGCTTGAATACTGCCGGGTTTCGGATGCCGGTATCCCTGCAGACACAGGCGTTTCAATATCCGCTGCAGCCTGCTGATAAAGCGCTTCAAGAATCTCAGGTGTTACGGACTTGGTCTGATTGTAGATGACCTCACCGTGCCGGTTCAGGACAATGGTCTGTGGCATGGTGGAAGATCCGCCGACAAGATCCCAGATCTCATCATCCTCTGAGTCAATGGTGAACGGCATCTCGTAATGCTTGTCTGAGAGGTACTCGTCCACATCATCGACAACCAGCGAGGAGTGCACGATAAGCATGGCAATGTCATCCTGGTGCGCCTTGTATAGCTCGTTAAAGTAGGGCAATTCCAGTTTGCAGGGGGTGCAGTGCGTCGCCCAGAGGTTGATGATGGTCACCTTGCCGCGCGTGTCTGCCAGATGGAACGTGCTGCCGTCCAGACACTCGGCAGTGAAATCCTCAAGCTGCTCACCCACCTCGTAACCGACGGGCGCACTGCTCTCATACGTTGCAGCCTGCTGCGCCGTATCCGGCTGTGCAGACGGCTCTGGAGCAGGTTCTGTTTCTGTTACAGTCTTTGCGGCTGATCCAGCCTGAGAGGCTGCCTTTTTCCGGACAGATGGATCCAGCCAGTTGTACCACAGGAGTGCAAAGCAGAGAACGACGAGCGCAATGACCCAGAGTATACGGCCTCTGCGCTTTGCCTTTGTACCAGCAGACTTGTCCGTGCATCCGATCTCGGGTGCCTTCAGGATGATGCTGCCTGCCCGGATGCTGATGGCGTTCTGATGGCATGCATCCATGCACTTGCCACAGGATATGCACTCATGGTCGCCAACATGCCGCACATCCATGCCGCAGCTGCGGACACATGCGCCGCAGTGATTGCAGCGGCTCCTATCGACATGAACGCCGATCAGGCAGAAACGGTTGAAAAGGCCGTAAATGGCACCAAGCGGACAGAGAAAACGGCAGAAGGACCGGTAACAGAAGATGCAGGCCAGTCCTATGACGATCATGATGACAAACTTGCGGGTAAAGAGTATGCCAAGCATGCTGAATTTGCCGGCATTGACCGGATTGCTCAGAAGACCCATCGCCCCCTCCAGCGTGCCGGCCGGACAGATGTACTTGCAGAAGGACGGCAATGGAAGGTCATGCTTTATCTCATACCAGATCGGTATGGCAAACACAAATACCACAAGGATGATGTACTTAAGCGTAGAAAGGACGCGTGTAAAGCGGCTTTTCCTGAGCTTTGGTGTCGGGATTTTGTGCAGGAGTTCCTGGATGAGTCCGAGCGGACAGAACCATCCGCAGATCGTCCGCCCGAGTGTAATGCCAAAGAGCAGAATGATGCCGATTACATACCATCCGGCACGATGCCCGGAGGCGACCAGTGCGTTCTGAATGGAGCCGAGCGGGCAGGCGCCTATCGCTCCCGGACAGGAATAGCAGTTAAATCCTGGTACGCAGGCCGTTTTAAGCGTTCCCTGATAAATCTCTCCGTCGATGAACCCTCTGAGGTGGGCGTTGTAAAGGAGAGCACTGTAAAGCTGCACAAGACGCCTGGTTGACGGGCGGTGCTGCTGCCACCATGTTTTATCCAAGTCCAACACACTCCGTACAGATATTGATGGCTTTGACCAGTACCTCACGCGCATTCCCGGTCATAACGCCTGCGATGATCAGCAAAACCGCAGCAGCAAAAACCACTGCCCTCACGATTCTGCCTGTGCGGTTATTCTCGACAGCAGATACTGTTGTCTGTGCAGGCCCGATGCCCGCTTTCTTTTCCGTCTGAATCTGTGCTTTTGCTGCCTCAGTCTCCCGCACCATACTTGCCTCAAGCAGCGCGGTCATGATCATAAGACAGATAAGGCCTGCAGCAATCCATGGCAGAATGTGCCGGATCAGTGCAAGGAAGACCGGTTCAAGTGCGCCGGACGGCAGATTCTCACCGTTTGCCAGATACAGAATAATGGGCAGCATGCAAATGGCAAAGCCCACCCATCCAGCTATGCGGATCACATTCTGCCGCTTCGTTTCTGCCCTCATTGCATCGCTGGCTGTAGAAACGCGGGTAACTGTAAGATCCCGTGTGATTTCCGTATCCCTGACCGGCTTATCACTTTGCTCATCCTTTATGCCCACCACCAGCCCGATTACGGTAAACAGGACGGAAACAGCCAGGAGCGGCAGGATTGGTGCAAACCGTTCAGCGATGATTTCCCTTGAGTAAATCCAGTCAAGCGGATGGCCGTCTGCAATCCATGCAGATCCGTCCCGGTAAATGAACACTGCTGTGACTGCAAAGAAAATGCCTGTTGCAAGACACAGCAGTGCCTGAACGGCCAGAAACAGTTTCTTTTTCGTCAAAATGATCCCCTCCCTTGCAGGATATCCGGGATAATTAAGCGCAAACAGAGAATCGTGCTTTTACTGAATGAAAAAGCCTGATGTTTTTTCACTCAAGTCTTCAGGTGTATTATTTTCATAAACCCGTCTGGCAGTACCGGACGGGTTTCAACGGTTAGGGACACGATGCACAGGCACTGGTAATATCGCGAAGCGCCAGTGCACAATGCGAATTTTATCAGTCTGACTGTATTCCGAGGAGGCTGTAGATGGTCGTTTCATACAGATTCGGTGCAGTCATTTCACCGGGTACGCCTTCCATTGGTGCACTCAGAATGACACCTTCCCGGCTGATGAAGAATGTCGTCGGGACAACTTCCACATTGAGGAAAACATCCATCTGATTGCCTGGCAGCAGAACAGGATAATCCACGCCATGCTCAGTCATCAGGGATTTACCAGCCTCAATGCCGCTGTCTGAATCACCGTCGATAAGTATGCCTATGATGCCGCAGTCATATTCAGCAAGACGTTTGTTTGTTTCAGCCAGCTCAGAAAGCTCACCGATACAGGGCGGACACCAGCTGGCCCAAACATTCACCATGGTGACCTCATGTGACGCGAACAGCGTTTCACTGTCGAAATCATTGCCCTCTGTATCCTTTGTCGTGAAACTGAGTGTTTGGCCGATCATTTCAGCACCTTTCTTTAGCGGTTCAGAAAACCGGGCATTCCTGATCACATCGCCGATCTGCGCCTGAATCGCTGCATATTCCTCCGCAAACTCAGGCTCAAGACCGGGCTCCGTCTCATCAGCCGGCGTCAGAAACATGTAAAAGGTGAAATCACCGATTTTGCCCAGTTCTTCGGCATATTCCATTTGAAATATCTCGTCCGGGTTAACGTCCCCCTGAGCCACGACAACACAGGCAGGAATGCGATTAACCTCTTCCAGTTTCTGGTCGATCGCGGCCTCATCCCCACTATTGAGCATGGTATTCACTGTATCAAGGGTAATCCCGTAATAGTCGAACTGCATATAGTACAGGCCATCCATGACCATGCCGTAAT
>JAFSZW010000328.1 GCA_017458865.1 Clostridia bacterium | reverse complement strand
GTTGCGGATTCTGCGGAAGTGGAGGGAATGTTTGCTAAAATTATCAAAACCTTCAAGCGTCTCGATATCCTGGTCAATAATTCGGGAATGATCAGAGACGGTTATCTGCTGATGATGGGGGACGATGCGTTTGACCAGGTAATCAGTGTAAACCTGAGAGGCTGTTTTCTCTGCACGAGGGCGGCACTTCGCATGATGACCGCACAGAAAAAGGGCGCCATTGTCAATATCGCATCTACCAGCGGAATAACCGGTTCACCGGGACAGGCAAATTATTCCGCATCCAAGGGTGGGATCATTGCGATGACCAAGACAGCCGCCAAGGAATACGCGGACAGGAATATCCGTGTCAATGCAGTAGCCCCCGGCTTTATTGATACACCGATGACGCAGGCCAACAAGGCACAGCTGTCCGACAAGTATCTGGAGTATATTCCCATGGCCAGGTTTGGAAAACCGGAGGAAGTGGCAAATGCGGTGACATTCCTCGCCTCTGATCTGGCCAGCTATATCACAGGAAAAGTGCTTACCGTCGATGGCGGCATGACCATGTAAAATTTACTGACAGGGGTCAGTCTTAATTCGTATAAACAATGTGAATCAACGAAAGGAAGGTTAGTTTATGGCAGTCACAGGAAAGGAAAACGTAATTGCATACGCTGCGGAGAAGAAAGAAATTTGCGGACAGCTGAAACAGATGGTGGTCGAACAGCTGTGCCTGGATATCGATCCGAATTTTATCACGAATGATCAGCCGTTGTTCGGACGGGGACTTGAGCTGGATTCCATTGATTCCCTTGAGCTTTCGGTGGGCGTGTTCAACCTCTATCAGCTGTCTCTTTCGGATGATGACAAGTCCGTTCTCAGCTCCATCGATACACTGGCGGATTATGTGATGGCGAACCGGGAAAAGAGCGATGAGGGCGGCGCTGATCTGAGTGGCGGCATGGATCTTGGCTGACGAAAGGAGCGCAAGGTGAACGTACAGCTTGACAGCAGATGTATTTCCATGATGCTGCCCCACCGTTATCCGTTCCTGCTCATTGACAGGGTGACCGGACTGGAACCGGGGAAGAGCGCAGATGGAATCAAGAATGTTACGATTAACGAACCGTATTTCCAGGGGCATTTTCCGGGGGAGCCCATTGTACCCGGCGTACTGCTGCTGGAATCTCTGGCACAGCTGACCGCTGTCATGTACGGTGCGGCTGCGCTTCCTGAGGATACCGACTGGGCACACCTGAGTGCGGACAGCTTTGCAGGCGTTGATCTGGCGGGAAAGGTCGGTTATCTGGCTGAGATCCGGAATGTCAAGTTCTGCGCACTTGTCCATCCGGGGGATACACTGGAACTGCATGCAATCAAGAAGATCCAGATGGGGCTTCTTTCGCAGGTGGAAGTATTCGCACGCGTTGACGGCCGCAAAGTTGTTGAGGGCGTCATCACGGTCAGTCAGAAACCCTGATGGATGGAGGTATGTTGGCCGATGAGCAAGATTATTACGGTTGACGGATTCGAAAAGAGCTATGGATCTGTCAGGGCGGTGAAAGGCATCAGCTTCCAGGTTGAGGAAGGCAGTCTGTTTGCCTTTCTGGGCCCCAACGGCGCGGGTAAATCCACAACGATTGATACACTCTGCACTCTTCTCAAATGTCAGAAGGGGCGCATCATGATCGCCGGCTATGAACTTGGAAAGGAAGATGAGGCGATCCGTAAGAGTATCGGTGTTGTTTTTCAGCAGAGCCTTCTGGACAGCCGGCTGACGGTTGAGGAAAATCTTGAGATGCGGGGCGGCTTGTACGGCTTTACCCGATCTGATCTCAGGCGGCGGATTGAAACCGCAGCTGCGATTACGGGGATAAAGGATTTTGCAGGACAGCGGTATGACCGGATGTCCGGTGGACAGAAACGGCGTGCGGACATCGCAAGAGCCCTGATCGTGCAGCCGCGGGTGCTGTTCCTTGATGAACCCATGACCGGCCTGGATCCCAAAACCCGTGAATCCATTTGGGAAATGTTCGATAAGATGCGCAGGGAATGCGGCATGACGATTTTCCTGACGACGCATTATATGGAAGAGGCTGTAAATGCGGATGATATTGTCATCATCAAGGCCGGAGAGATCGTGGAGGAAGGAACACCTGCTGCGCTCAAGGAGAAGTATACCCGGGATCATCTGATCGCCTATGGAGCGAAGATGGATCTTGCACCGCTGCTTAGTGCTCACGGATATACGTTTGAAAAGGGCGCGGATACGTGGAGAATCCGTGTGGAGGACATGCAGTCCGTGCTGAAGCTCATTGATCTGATCAAGGAACACATCCGGTTCTTTGAGGTAAAGATGGGGACGATGGACGAGATGTTCCTGAATATCATCGGTGAAACAGAGAAGGTGGGCTGAGTATGATTACATTAATCCGAAGAACACTTAAAATCCATTTGCGGAACCGGTCGGGAATTTTGTTCTCATTGCTCTCTGTGTTCCTTGTTTTGTTGATCTGTGTTGTCTTTATGCAGGACAATATGGTCGATTCTGTCATGCAGCGGGCACCCGCGGCGCCAAAGGACAGCGTCGTCTGGCTCATGGCTTGCTGGGTTATGGCCGGGCTGGTTTCCATTACTCCGATAACGACCAGCTGCGGAACGCTGGTCTATATGGTGGGGGACCGGACGAATAAGATTATCAAGGACTTTAAGAGCGCACCGCTCAGGAAGTTTGATTATCCGCTGGCAATGGTCCTCAGTTCGGTAATCTTCAGCTTTCTCATCACTGTGCTGCTTTATGCAGGATACGGAATCTATGTCTGTGCGAGCACGGGACACTGGTTCGACATGGGACAGTGGGTGAGCGGACTGGCTGTTATCCTGCTCACGAGCGTGGTATCTGCCTGTGTAAACGGATGTCTGCTGTGCCGCTGCGAGTCATTATCCGCCTACAGCAGCTACAGTACGGTCCTGGGGACAACGATCGGATTCTTTAACGGCATCTATGTCCCGCTGGGTGCCCTGCCGCTTGTGGTGCGCCGGGTTGTTCAGTTTTTCCCGTTTGGCGGTGCATCGGCCTCGCTCCGGTCAGCTCTTTGCAGAGACGCGCTTACAGCTGTATTCGAAGGGGCGGGTCAGGATGTGGTCGCGGCATTTCGCGATTATTTTGGAATTGATTATGTGATCGGAGGAACGGTTATATCCCATCCTGTTATGCTCGTGTATATGACCGCTTTCGGTCTTATCGGTTTTATTCTGTTTATGAAATGGTTCGGCTCCAAGCAAGAGGAGTATTAAAAAAGAGGTGTGATTTATGAAGAAGTATCTGGAACAATATGCAGCGGCATCCTTTGAAGAGGGATATAACCTGATCCGCAAGGGAGCAGCCGTAATCGACGGAAGCGGATTCGGTATCCTGAAAGTGATCGGTGACAATGCGGCTTCATTCCTCGATTCGCTGGCGACAAAGGATATTCAGTATCTGAACATCGACACCGTCAGCGAGTGTCTGGTTCTGGATGAGAGCGCAGTGGCACTCGGAAATGTGTATATCTGCCATCTGGACACGGATTTCCTCGTACTCACGCCTCCAGGCAGTGAGAAAGTGGAGGCGTTTATCAAAGCGCAGGCGGCGGACGGCGTGACGGTCACGGATGTCTCGGACGAACAGGATCTGCTCAGCATTGAAGGCCAGCAGGTTTACAAGATCGTGCGTGATGTGCTGAACGTGAGCGTGGACATGCTGCCTCTGAGAGGCATTCAGGAGATTGAAAACTGGAATGGATACAGTCTGCTGGTATGCCGTATCGGACGCTCCGGTGAGTATGCCTATGCGGTTCTGGGCAAGCCTGAGGCGATGGAAAAAGTCGCTGCGGAATGGTTTGCCTATGCGAAAAACGCGGGTATGAACATCGGGGTTGCCGGTGAGGACGCCATGGAGGCGTGCATGCTGGAGACCCTCCAGCCGGATTTCCGCACGCTGCCGGTTCAGGAAAATGACCTTTTCACCCTGGGTCTGCAGTGGATGATCCAGTATGAGAAGGAAGGGTACATCGGCCATGACGCGATGAAGGAGCTGTTTGAAAAGGAGCGGGCATCCGAGATTGTGTACTTTGTCGCGAAAGACCGGAAAAACGTGGAAACCGGTGCGAAGATATCCCTTGAGGATGAGGTCATTGGCGAGGCGGTCCAGGTCTGTGTATCGCCGGCTCTCGGCTGCGCATTCGGCAGTGCCCTGATCCGCAGTGATCTTGCTGTCTCTGGCGTTGTTTTCACGCTTACCGATAAAGACGGCGAATGCAGTATTGAAACGGTTGCGACACCGGTGGTAAGACCTGACAGCTGGGATCAGCCGATGGAGGGATGATATGAAGCGCAGGGTTGTGATCACGGCGTACAGCGTGATCAATGACATGGGCAAGAACAGGAAGGAAGTGGAGGAGGGTATCTTCTCCGGAAGCTGCGGCCTCTCAAGACAGAAATTCACCTATGCGGACGGTGATACAGAAGGCGTGTTCGGCATGGTGCACGACCTGACGGAGGTCCATCCTTTCTTTGAACAGCATCACCTTCCTTATGACCGTTGTTCCCAGCTGGCCCTGATGGCGGCGGATGACTGCCTGGCCGAATCCGGACTGGATATCGCAAAGGAGGATCCTTTCCGCCTGGGTGTTTCGATCGGTACTTCACTGGGCGGCATGCGGAGCGGAGATGAATTCCATAAACAGTGGATCCACGAAGGCCTTGAGGCGGCGGACGCCGCCTGGCTGAAGCAGTATCCGATCCATGCTGTCGCGGACGTGGTGGCCATGAACAGCGGCTTCAGGGGCTGCAGGAACATCATTTCCACAGCCTGCTCCGCCAGTGCAAACTCCCTGGGGTTTGCCTATGACATGATCATGAACGGCAGCCATGATGCAATCCTCGCAGGCGGTGTGGATCCCATGTCCCGCTTCTCTTTTTCCGGATTCACTGCCCTCAAGGCGATTGATCATGAGTTCTGCAGGCCGTACAGCGCCAGCACAGGCATCAACCTGGCAGAGGGTGCCGCATTCTTCCTCATGGAAGATGAGGCGCATGCCAGGGCACGCGGCGCGACGATTATCGCGGAATTTAAGGGCTATGGAATCACGGCAGATGCCTATCATCCGACGGCGCCGGATCCGTCCGGAAACGGTGCGCTTCGCGCGATGACCAATGCCCTCAGGCTAAGCGGTGTACCGGCGGAGGATATTTCCTACGTGAACGGGCATGGAACCGGCACGCATGCCAATGACCCCGCTGAATCTAATGCTGTAATGGCCTGCTTCGGCAGCCGGATAAAGGATGTGCCGCTGAGCAGTACCAAGGGTGCCACGGGACACTGCCTGGGCGCGGCGGGCAGCGTTGAATGCGCCATTTCCCTGATGGCCCTGCAGAAGAACATGGCACCGCCGACGATTCGCTTTGATGAGGCAAAGTACGGCGGGAAAGAGATTGACTATGTGCCCAATAAAGCTCGGGAACACCGGATGGATGTGGTCATGTCCAACTCTTTTGCCTTTGGCGGCAACAACTGTGCCATTGTGGTTTCCCGCCCGGATTATGTCTCCCGGGAGGAAACGGCAAAGCGTGAACCTGTTGTGATTACCGGAATTGGCTGTGTCGGTACAGGCGGGCTGAATGCGCAGGAACTGTTTGAGACTTATGCGGCGTGCAGACGCAGGGTGGGAAATCCGGCGTTCTCCACGGATGAATGCCGTGCAAAAGACATCATGGTATCTGATGAGCCGGACTGGAAGAAGCTGATTCCGCTCAAGTTCCTGAGGCGTACGGATGAGGTTATCCGGCTGACGATGGCCTCCGGCAGGGAAGCACTGAACAGTGCGCACCTGACGGTCACCCGGCAGAACATGGACCGGATCGGCGTGATCTACGGGACCGGCGCAGGTCCGATTGAGACGATTGAATCCATCAACCGGGCGGGCGAAACGGAAGGACTGGCGGCGGTCAATCCGTCCAGCTTCCCGAATACTGTGCTCAATCAGGCGCCCGGCAATTTCAGCATTGCATACATGCTGAAAGGCCCGACATCCACCGTTTCCAGCAGCACGGTTTCTCTGATGCAGGCGTTTAATTATGCCTGTGAACTGCTTGAGAACGATCATGCAGACGCCATCGTGGTGATCGGGTCCGACGAGTGCAACTATCCCCTGTTTGCCGGCTATGACAAATGCGGAATGCTCTCAAAGAGTCTGCTGCCGCCGCTGGCGAAGGGTGCAGACGGATTCCTGCTGGCCGAGGGCTCTACTGCCTTTGTGCTGGAAAAGCAGTCCTGTGCACGCGCACGCGGCGCCGCGATTCTGGCGACCGTTCTTGGAAATGCGACCTGTTCGGACAACTGTGATCTGATCACCATAGATCCGTCCGGAGAAGCACTGCGGCACTGCGTAAAAACTGCCCTTGACCAGGCGGGGATGGAGGCGCCGGACCTGTATGTATCCGCGGCATCCGGAACACCCGAGGCGGACCGGGCCGAGGAGACGCTGATCACCTCCCTGCCGGAAACGACGCTCGTTTCTGTGCCTCAGGCGATGACAGGAACCCCGCTTGGTGCATCCAGCGGATATGGAATCCTGAATGCGCTGTATTCCTTTGAAAAGGGAGAGGTTACCGGCATGCCGGAGGGAGACTATACACTGAGTGAAACCGTGGCAGACCGGATGACGGTCGGGAAGAACCGGGCTGCTGAGATCCGGACAGCCTGCATTTCCGCAGTCGGCTTCGGTGGAACCTGCGCATGCACGATTCTGGGAAAGGGTGACTGCCTGTGAGCGAGGCCCTGGACACGGAGAAAAGGCGGACACAAGGCAGTGTATGTCTGACTGTCCGGGCGAATGAGGTGGACCCTTACCAGATTGCCCATCACTCCAATTATGCCGTGTGGGCGGAGCTGGCACTGCAGGATTATCTGCGTACGACAGACAATTCCGTACCCCCGTACAGGATCCGGCGGTTTCAGTGCAAATATCTGCAGTCTGCGCTGCAGGATGATCGGATTGAGGTAAATATCCGCCCGGCAGGCACCCGTGATGGCGCATCAGCTTTCCTGTTTCAGGTGATGAACTGTGCAGGCCGCCGGATCCTGGCGAGCGGACGGCTGGAGATAGACGCATGATTCTGGCGGCACTCCAGAATATGGACCGGATTGATCCGGAGCTGTGGACGCAGATCAATGCGAGGATGGAGCCGGAGACGGCAGAGAGAGTCAGGGCGGCGGTAGTCCCCAGGAAAGGACTTGTTCTGGCGGCAGGCAGGGATCTGGCCAGGCGGCTCGCCGCATCTGCTCTCGGCGTTCCACCGGAAAATGTCCGGCTTGCGCATGAAAAGGACGGACGGCCGTTCCTCCTGGTCTGCCGGCAGGCCGGCCCTGAACGCCCTGCGCTGGAGGTCAGTATCAGTCACAGCGATCCATATCTGCTCTCTGCCGTGTCAGACGCGGGGATTGCCTGTGACATTCAGACAATACGCCATTTTCCGCTGGAGGCGCTGAGCGGTTTTTTTGCTGAGGCGGATCTGCAGTGCATCCGCCGCGCAGAGGATCCGGACAGAATGCTGTGCAGGCTGTGGTGCCGGCAGGAGTGCCTGATCAAGCGCTTTGGCCGGGCTTGCATAACAAGACAGCTTGTGCTTTGCGATACAGCTGAACTCCGAAAGCAGTTTGGCATTCATTTCCTTGAAGATGTGTCAGGGGAGGACAGGTGTCTCTGCCTGGCATGGACAGAGGCAGCACCGGCTTTGGCGGATAATCAGATTGAATGGAGGCAGGTATGAATATTCTGGTGGTGAACGGAAGCCCGAAAGGCGAGCTGAGCAATACGCTCCATATTACTCAGGCGTTTCTTGAAGGACTGACGGCAGGATCGCATGATCATCAGATAACTACCTTCACGGTGAAGGATAAGCACATTGAGTTCTGTACAGGCTGCTTTCACTGCTGGTCGCACAAGGACGGGAAGTGCATCTTCAAGGATGACATGGTGGAGTATACGGAGCTGTACAAGGCGGCGGATCTGATCATTTTCAATACGCCGGTCTACTATTTCGGTATGCCTGCGAGGCTCAAGAACCTGCTTGACCGGACACTGCCGTTTCATCTGCCGGAGATTGTGGACCGCAAGGAGGGCGGGCAGCGGCATGATTACCGATGGGATGTTGGAAACAAGAAGATCGTGCTGATTGCAACCTGTGGCTTTTATTCTTATGAAAACAACACGGAGCCGCTTGTCAAGCTGTTCGATATCTGCTTTGGGAACGCATGTGAAAAGATTATCTGCCCTGAAGGGACGCTGTTTTCCCTGAAGGTCTTTGAAAAGGAAACTGCGCCGTATCTTGCCTCCGCGCGGAAAGCAGGCGCGGAGCTTGCCCATGACGGACGGATTTCAGACAGTACCCGGCAGGAACTGATTCAACGGACATTTGGCGTGGAGGACTATCTGGTCCTGGCCAACAACAACTGGGTCAAGACGGATGAGAACACCACAGAGGAAGAAAAAAAGCGCCTGACGGTACGTCAAAGGATACACCAGATGCCTGCCCTGTTTACCGGAATTCCGTTTACCGAGGTGCCGACCGTTATCGAAATGACGTTCCCGGCATTGTCGTATACCTGTCAGATGCAGATGGATGCCAGCAGAAGACAGGTCACGGAGGATGCGTCCGAATTCCTGCCGTACCATCTGAGAATGGTCATGGATGCAGACCGGTTTATCTCCATTTCTGCTGTCCGTGTAAACCAGAAAAAAGGCGGGAATGCATACGATCCAAGGAAACTGGCTGAGTTTGCGCTCCGGCTCCAGAAAATGGGCGCCCGCAAAGAAATAAAAGGATAACAGAGGCTCGAGACGTATGAGTAAACCCAAATGCATGTTTAAGCGATGCAAAAAATGCAATGCTGTAATCTCCATTCCGGAACTGGAAGAGAGTTTGTACACCTGTCCGAGGTGCGGCAACTGCTTTGAGATGAACAGCATTACAAGAATCAAATCTGTTGCTGACGAAGGAAGTTTCGAGGAACGGTATCTGGATATTCCATTTGAAAATGTCTGCGATTTTCCCGGCTATGAGGAAAAGCATGCCCAGGAGGCAATCAAATCCGGTGCTTCTGAGGCAGTGAGAACCGGGAGTGCAACGATCGGCGGCATTCCGGTGATGCTGGGCGTGATGGAACCGGAATTCATGCTGGGCAGCATGGGCCGGATCGTCGGAGAACGGATCACCCGCATGATGGACGATGCGATAAAAGAGAAAAAGCCGGTCATCATATTTACCGCCTCCGGCGGTGCCAGAATGCAGGAGGGGATCATTTCTCTGATGCAGATGGCAAAGACTGCAGGCGCTACCGTCAGGCTGGACAGAGCGGGTATTCCTTATTTCGTTGTGCTGACCTCCCCGACAACGGGAGGTGTTTCGGCCAGCTTTGCCATGCTTGGCGACGTGATCCTGGCAGAACCTGGGGCACTGGTCTGTTTTGCCGGGCCGCGGCTGGTCTATCAGACGATCAAGAGAGAACTTCCGGACGGATTTCAGACGGCAGAAGATGTATTGAAACATGGTTTTATCGACGCGATCGTGGAACGTAAGGAGCTTAAATCAACCCTGATCAGGCTTCTGAAATTTTACTGGAAAGGAGAAGCCTGATGGAGATACAGGACAACTGGGAAGTCGTCAAGCTTGCCCGGGATCCGAACCGGCTGAGAGGATCGGATTTTGCCAGAAATGTATTTCATGACTTTTTTGAACTTCATGGAGACCGTGCGTTCGGGGACGATCCGGCCATGATAGGCGGACCGGCTTATCTGGATGAACAGCCTGTGATGCTGCTGTTTCAGGAACGCGGCCGTACCCAGGAGGACGAGAAGAAGCGGAATTACGGAATGCTTGAGCCTGAAGGGTACC
>JAFSZW010000327.1 GCA_017458865.1 Clostridia bacterium | reverse complement strand
TGCGCCTCTCCAAAATGAATAATTATTCATTTTTAGTGCATAAATTTTCATTAACCCATTGACAAGACAAAAGAAATCGCTATAATGAGACGAACCCGCAGGGGCTATGGCTATAGTGTCCGCTTTATATGTCGTCCGCTGTGCCGGTCAGGATACGGAAGCGGGCGGGTTTAAGACAGAAAACAACACACTTTCCCATGTGAAAGGATAAATCATGACAAAAGTATTTATTGACGGCAGTGCCGGGACAACCGGTCTGCGGCTGCTCTCCCGTCTGTCCGGCAGGCCGGATATTCAGCTGCTTACCCTGCCTGAGGAACTCAGAAAAGACGCGGGCGCCAGGCAGGATAAAATGCAGGCGGCAGATATTGTCTTTCTGTGCCTGCCGGATGCCGCAGCCATAGAGGCGGTAGAGCTGGCTGCAAATACCCGCGCAGCAATCATTGACACATCCACTGCTCACCGCGTATCAGATGACTGGACATATGGCTTCCCGGAGCTGACCGGTCAGCGTGAGCGCATTAAAGCCAGCCGGCGCGTTGCCAATCCAGGCTGCCATGCCAGCGGCGTCATCGCGCTTCTGTATCCGCTCATCGCCGCAGGCGTTCTGCCGGCCGATACGCCGCTCTCTGCCACATCGCTGACAGGCTATTCCGGCGGCGGCAAGAAGATGATTGCGGAGTACGAAGCGGAGCAGCGGGATATGCTGTATGATGGTCCCCGCCAGTACGGGCTTACGCAGAAACACAAGCATCTGCCTGAGATCGTGCACGTTTGCGGCCTGTCCACAGCGCCCGTTTTCTGTCCCATTGTCGCGCCGTTCTACGCCGGCATGGAGGTAATCATCGGGCTCCACGCCGAGCAGGTCCGAAAGCCGCTCACCGTGCTGCCGGAGATCTACGAAAGCTTCTACGCGGACAGCCGGCTCATCCATTACCGCGCAGATGCAGATGAATCCGGTTTCCTGTCAGCCGCTGCCTTTACCGGGCGCGATGACATGCAGATTACCGTCACCGGGAATGAGGAACGCGCCGTTCTGACCGCCCGTTTTGATAACCTCGGCAAAGGCGCCTCCGGTGCCGCCATCCAGAACATGAACATCATCATGGGCGTGGATGAGGCTGCCGGTCTCATAATCTGATTCCCGCTGCCTGCGTACATTTCGCTGCAGGCAGGACCCATTACCTATAATGAAGGAGATTCTCATGATTAAACTCATTGAAGGCGGCGTATGCGCTGCAAAAGGATATAAAGCATCCGGTGTTCACTGCGGCATCCGGAAGAGCCAGTCCAAAAAGGACCTCTCCCTGATTGTGAGCGAGGTTAAGGCCAATGCTGCCGCTGTTTATACGACCAACCTTGTCAAGGGCGCACCGCTGCTTGTCACAAAACAGCATCTTGCAGACGGCAAGGCACAGGCAATTCTCTGCAACAGCGGCAATGCCAATACGTGCAATGCCAACGGCATAGAGGTTGCCGAGGAAATGAGCGCCATGCTCGCCAGTGCGATGAACCTTTCAGGCAATGATGTTGTCATCGCATCGACCGGCGTCATTGGACAGCCGCTTGACCTTGCCCCCATCCGTGCCGGTATCCCGATGCTCGTCGACACGCTTTCACCGGACGGCTGTGACGCTGCCGCAGAGGGCATCATGACAACGGATACCATCAAAAAGGAAGTCGCGGTTTCCTTCGAACTGGATGGGAAGACATGCCACATTGGCGGCATCGCCAAGGGCAGCGGCATGATCCATCCCAACATGGCAACCATGCTCGTCTTCATCACAAGCGACGTGGCAATCTCCTCTGAGCTTCTCCAGAAAGCCATCTCCGCCGATATCGCCAATACGTTCAACATGGTTAGCGTGGACGGGGACACCTCCACCAATGACATGCTGGTCATCATGGCCAACGGACTGGCCGGCAACGCAGAGATCACCACTGAGGACGAGCGGTACAAAACCTTCATGCAGGCGCTGGGTACCGTCACTGTTGGCCTGTGCCGGATGATCGCCGGCGACGGCGAGGGCGCCACTAAGCTGCTTGAGTGCAAAGTCAGCGGCGCAAAGGACCTCGCGACAGCCAAGACTGTCGCCAAGTCCGTCATCACCTCCTCTCTTCTGAAGGCCGCCATGTTCGGTGCGGACGCCAACTGGGGCCGCGTGCTCTGTGCCATTGGCTACAGCGGCGCGGATGTGGACGTCACAAAGATTGATGTCCGGTTCCGCAGCCCGGCCGGCGAGATCCTCGTCTGTAAGAACGGCAGCGGCGTCGCCTTCTCCGAGGAAGATGCCAAGCAGATTCTGCTTGAGCATGACATCGAGATTCTGGTCGGTCTCAATGACGGCGCCGCCGAGAGTTGCGCATGGGGCTGTGACCTGACCTACGACTACGTCAAGATCAATGGCGACTACAGAACCTGAGAGGACAGTATGACAGAACAGTTTTCAAACGCGGACCGCGCTGAGGTCCTGACCCAGGCACTGCCGTACATCCGGCAGTACAACGGAAAGACCGTGGTCATAAAATATGGCGGAAACGCCATGGTCAACGAAACGCTCAAGCAGCAGGTTATGGAGGATATCGTCCTTCTCTGGCTGATTGGCGTCCGCGTCGTGCTGGTGCACGGCGGCGGTCCTGAGATCAGCGAGATGATGTCCCGCCTCGGGAAAAAGCCCGAGTTCGTGGATGGCCTGCGGGTCACTGACCGGGAGACCGTGGACATCGTCCAGATGGTGCTGGCCGGCAAGATCAACAAGACCCTTGTCAATCTCCTTGAGATGAAAGGCGGCAGAGCCATCGGACTCAGCGGCATGGACGGCCGTCTGATTGAGGCAAAGGTCAAAGATGAGCGACTCGGATTCGTCGGTCAGGTCACGAGGATCAACATCACACCGGTCCAGGACCTGCTGGAGCGCGGATACATCCCCGTCATCTCAACAATCGGCTGTGACAGGGAAGGAAACGCCTACAACATCAACGGTGATACCGCCGCTGCATACATTGCAGGCGCACTGAACGCCGAGCGGATGATTCTGATGACCGACATCTCCGGCATTCTGCGCGATAAAGACGATCCAACCTCGCTGATTCCCCGCGTTACGCCCCAGGAAATTGAAACGCTCAAATCGGAGGGCATCATCAGCGGCGGCATGATTCCAAAGGTGGAATGCTGCCAGGAAGCCATCCGTGCCGGCGTCAGAAACGTCGTTATTATGGACGGCAGGATTCCTCATTCCATCCTCATGGAGCTCCTGACGGATGAGGGTGCCGGAACTATGGTCATGGGAGGTAAATCATGAGCATCCAGGCAATTGACAAGTGTTATGTTGCAGGGACATACAACCGGTTCCCTGTTGAAATCGTGAAGGGCAGCGGCTCCATTGTCTATGATATCGACGGGAAGCGCTACATTGATATGGGTTCCGGCATCGGCGTCACTGCATTTGGCATCGCAGATCCCGTCTGGCAGGCTGCAGTCACGGACCAGATCGGCCGCGTGCAGCACATGTCCAATCTTTACTACACCGAGCCCTGTGCCCGCCTTGCAGAAATGCTCTGCAAGCGCACCGGCATGAGCAAGGTCTTTTTCTCCAACTCCGGTGCCGAGTCAAACGAGTGCGCCATCAAAGTTGCCCGCAAGTACCAGGCAGAGCACAAAGGCAGCGACTGTTTCACAATCGTCTCGCTGACCAACAGCTTCCATGGCCGAACCCTGACCACCCTCGCCGCGACCGGTCAGGATCACTATCACGAGCTCTTCCAGCCGCTCACGCCCGGCTTTATCTCCGTAGATCCGGACAAAATCGACACCCTGCCAGATCCCGACAAGATTGCTGCCATCATGATAGAGTGCATCCAGGGCGAGGGCGGCGTCGTTCCGCTCCCGGCCGACATTGTCCGGCACATCGCCGAGTACGCGAAGCAACATGACATTCTGCTCAGCGTTGATGAGGTTCAGACCGGCAACGGCAGAACCGGAAAGCTCTATTCGTACATGAACTTTGGCATCCAGCCTGACATTGTCTCAACGGCAAAGGGCCTCGCCGGCGGTCTCCCGCTTGGCGCCACGCTCCTTTCAGACCGCGTCAAGGATACACTGGGCTTTGGCGACCACGGTTCCACATTCGGCGGCAACCCGGTATCCTGCGCTGCCGCACTCTCCATCCTTTCCCGGATTGACGATGACCTGCTGAATTCCGTTTGCGAAAAAGGCCGCTGGGTCACGGAAAAACTCAGCAAAGCAGATGGCGTTGAAAGCGTCAGCGGCATGGGCCTCATGCTGGGCATCAAGTGCAGGAAAAACGCTGCGGACATTGTGCGCGAGGCCATGGGCAAAGGCGTTCTCTGCCTGACCGCCAAGGACAAGGTCCGCCTGCTCCCGGCCCTCAACATCCCCATGGATGTCCTTGAGGAGGCCATCTCCATTCTGATGGAATGCATCGCCT
>JAFSZW010000028.1 GCA_017458865.1 Clostridia bacterium | reverse complement strand
GCCGGAACGGTGATAACGGCCTCGGTGACCGGCTCGCCCAGATAAGCCTCGGCATCTGCCTTGAGCTTCATCAGGATCATCGCGCTGATATCCTGCGGAGTGTAGTCCTTGCCGTCGATATTGATGCGGCGGTCGGTACCCATGTCACGCTTGATGGAAATGATCGTGCGGTCCGGATTGGTAACAGCCTGGCGCTTTGCCACCTGGCCGACCAGACGCTCACCGCTCTTTGTGAAAGCAACAACAGACGGGGTGGTTCTCGCACCTTCCGCGTTGGGAATAACGACAGGCTCTCCGCCTTCCATAACTGCTACGCAGCTGTTCGTAGTACCGAGGTCAATACCAATAATCTTGCTCATATATGTTTCCTCCTCATTGAAACAGTGTCTGTGTCCGGAGCGGCTCCAGGCCTGCACCATTTGTGCCTGGGCATCATCCGGTCAATGAAAATGATAATGCAGTAATTGTCAGTTAAATCTATGTGAACGGGGACTCACCCGCAACCCCCTTAACCATGGCGTGCCGGATCACATGGTTCCCGGCCTTGTACCCCTTCTGGAGCACCTGGCAGACCGTGCCCGGTTCGCCCTCATCCTCAGTGCCCTGCAGGACCGCGTTCATCTCGTTCGCGTCGAACAGGTCACCAAGGGGATCAATCGTCTCAACACCCAGTTTCGTGAGTGTATCCAGCATCTGGCGCAGCACCATCTCGATGCCGTTCTTGAGGGGTGATTCCTCATCCGCAGCCTCAAGTGCCCGCTCCAGGTTGTCAAGGACCGGCAGAAAATCGTTTACCGTATCCCGGCGGCTCTCGTCCATTGCCTCCCTGCGGATGCCTTCCGTGCGCCGCTTGTAGTTCGCAAACTCGGCTTTCTGCCGCTGAGCCAGATCAAGATACTCATCCCGCTCAGCGATGGCCTTTTCAAGCGCCGCCTTGAGTTCCTCCGGCGTAAGCTCCTTGGCCTCAGCTTCGTTTGCCTCGTCCGTTGACTGTCCATTTTCCTCCTGAACGGCTTCCTCAGCATCCGGTTCCGGCGTCTCCGTCAGAACTTCCTTCTCTTCCTGCTCCATACCCTTCGCCCTTCCTTTCCGGGTTCCGCCGCTGAATCGGGGCAAGATGCGGAAGCCCTTTTTCTTCTCTTTCTTCGATTTCATTTCTGATCATCATCCTGTGAATCGAATAACTCATAGATTGACCGTCCGACCTGGTTGAGTACGGACAATACCTTGCCATACTGCATCCTTGTCGGGCCAATTAACCCGATCGTGTTCACCCGTCCGTCGCGCATCCGATAGCTCGCCGTGACAACGGAGCAATCTTTCAGTTCTTCCATGCCCGTCTCCGGACCGATACGAACCGTGATTTCCATCTCACCGCGGGTGCTCAGCAGGGAAACCATCTTGTCCCTCGTCTCAAGGACGGAGAGCAGGTTTCTCGCCTTTTCCACATCGGAATACTCCGGATAGGAGAGCAGATTAGACCGCCCGCCGACCACGATGGATCCGACTTCCAGATTTTCATCCTCATCCTGTGCAGCCAGTGTCCGAAGGAGCTTGCTCATCTCCTCAGGCTCACCCTCCGCAATCTCCAGCAGCATCTGATGGAGCCTGCTCATGGGACAGCCTGCGAGGCGCTTGCTCAGGAACTTCGAAACCGTGTACAGGATATCCGGGTCTATTGCTGCATCCAAGTCCACCGGCGTCTGCGTAACCGCACCGCTTTCGGTAACCAGGACCAGGATTACACGCCGGTCTGCCACCGGCACCATCTGCATGTGGGAGAACTTCTGTTCATCCCGCGGCATCCGTGTCATCACAGCGGCCGTGTAATTCGTCATTCCCGAAATCGCGCGTGCCAGTCTTGCGCTGATCTGTTCGATCTGTCTTGAACGGGCGTCAAAGCAACTTCGAATGTACGCCACATCCTCACCGCTGAGCGGGAAAGGCTGGAGCATCTGATCGACGTACAAGCGATAAGCTTTGTTGCTTGGGATCCGGCCGGCCGATGTGTGCGGGCTGTCCAGATACCCGAGGTCCTCAAGGTCGCTCATCTCATTTCGAATCGTGGCCGAGGAAAGCTTCTGCTCGTACTTGCGCGATATCGTTCTTGAACCTACCGGCAGAGCAGTCAGGATATAGTCATCTATGATCGCCTGCAGAATGCGATATTTGCGATCAACGAGTTCCATCCTGAAATCCTCCTGTTTCGGAATTGTTAGCACTCGTTGGCCCTGAGTGCTAACAGCGTGCATAATATACATCTCTCTCCCCGGTTTGTCAACAGGGAAAATGAAAGTTTTTAGAGAAATTTGACCTTTCCTGTCCTTCAAAAAACATCCAAAACGACACATGAGCTCCCGGATGACGGTTTGGACCTCTCAATTGTATCTTTGGATCATTTCTGTTCCGGGTCTCCTGTTTCCTCTTCGTCAAGCATCCGGACCAGCCAGTGATTCATCACGTCCATCCCAGATTCCGTAAGCCGTATCCGGTCCGATTCGCGCACCAGCATATTGAAGCGCCGCATTTCGTCCATTGTCCCCGGCCAGACTGCCTCGGGCTCAGTGCCAAAGTCCTGCCTGAAGCGGGCCGTGTCGACACCTCTGGTCATTCTGAGCCCCATCATCATCCGCTCATAGCGCCGCTCGGCCAGGCTGCCGGTTCCCTCCATCATATATGCCTGTCCGCGCATTGCACTATCCAGATAAGTTGTGAGATCATCCGGATTGTAGAACCGCTGTCCGCCGCAGTCGCTGTGCGCGCTGGGGCCAAAACCAAGGTAGGGTTCACATTCCCAGTAGACAATGTTGTGCCGGCATTCAAATCCTGGCTTTGCGTAATTGGACACCTCATACCGCCCGTATCCGGCATCGCGGAGGCGGCGTTTCAGGTCTTCCTCCATCTCAGCGGCCGAGTCCTCATCCGGCAGCCCTGCCCCCTCACCTGCATCAAGCCGGGCTGCCAGCGGCGTGCCAGGCTCCACAATCAGGGAATAGCAGGACAGATGCTCCGGGTTCAGTCGGATCGCCGTTTTCACGCTTTCCCGGAGACTTTCCGGTGTCTGTCCCGGCAGCCCGTACATAAGATCCAGATTCAGGTTGCAAAAACCGGCCTGGCGCGCCAGTTCGACTGCCTCAACCGCCTGCGCAGCGGTATGGATTCTGCCTATGGCCTGCAGCAGATCGTCTGAAAAGCTCTGAACGCCTATGGACAGGCGGTTCACACCGGCAGCCAGATAGCCCGCCAGGTTTTGGGCCGTCAGCGTGCCGGGATTTCCTTCCATTGTAATCTCGCATTCCGGCAGCACGTCATACTGGTTCCGGATGAGCGTCATGATCTCCCCCAAGTCCGTCCCGCTGAGCAGCGTCGGTGTGCCGCCGCCAAAGAAGATGGTCCGGACATGCGGATGACCGTATGCATCCGACTGCGCTGCAAGTTCAAGGCACAGGGCATCTTTGTATGCCTGAATCTGTTCCTCCATGCCGGCCAGTGAGTAAAAGTCACAGTAGGCACACTTTCTTTTGCAGAACGGTACATGTATATATAAGGAAAGATCCACGTCGTCTCCTCCCCAAATGCCCGGAGATGCCCTCACAGGGATAACGCCAGGACAGCGGATGCTGCCGGGCCCTTTCCCTGGATACGCGTCCTGGGCGTTTCCTGACAGTAAAAACGCTCCCCTCAATGAGGGGAGCCGGGTGTCGTTTATTCGTCCATTTTGAGCACAGTCATGAAAGCCTCGCTGGGCACCTCAACGGTACCGAGCTGGCGCATGCGCTTCTTGCCCTCTTTCTGCTTTTCGAGCAGCTTGCGCTTTCTGGTGATGTCGCCGCCATAGCACTTGGCGAGAACATCCTTGCGCATGGCCTTGACGGTCTCGCGAGCAATGACCTTGCCGCCAATAGCTGCCTGAATGGGAATCTCAAAGAGCTGGCGCGGGATGACGTCCTTGAGCTTCTCCGCGATGGAGCGTCCCCTGGCATATGCCCGGTCCTTATGCACGATCATGGACAGGGCATCGCACATATCGCCATTGAGGAGCATGTCCAGCTTAACCAGATCGCTCTGGCGGTAACCGGTCAGCTCATAGTCATAGCTCGCGTATCCGCGGCTGCGGCTCTTCACCTGATCGAAGAAGTCAAAGATGATTTCAGAGAGCGGAATGTCGTAGTGCAGACAGACATGCTGTCCCTCATAGACCATGTCCTTGAACTCGCCGCGCTTGCCCTGGCAGACCTCCATCAGGGCACCGACGTATTCCTGAGGCGTATGCACGCTGACGCTGACATACGGCTCTTCCATGTAGTCGATATTACCGGCCGGCGGGAGGTTGCTCGGGTTGTCGACCTCCTCCATCGTCCCGTCCGTCTTGTGGACGCGGTAGATGACGCTGGGGGCCGTCGTAATCAGGTCAAGATCGAACTCGCGCTCGAGGCGCTGCTGGATGATCTCCATGTGGAGCAGTCCGAGGAATCCGCAGCGGAATCCGTAGCCCAGCGCCTGGCTGGTTTCGGGATCAAAGGTCAGTGAGGCATCATTGAGCTGGAGCTTTTCAAGCGCTTCCTTCAGGTTTTCATACTGCGCGCCGTCCGCCGGATAAATGCCGCAGAAGACCATGGGCACGACCGCGCGGTAGCCTGGCAGCTCCTCTGCCGCCGGATTGGCATCATCCGTAATAGTGTCGCCTACACGGGTGTCGTGGATGTCCTTGATGGAGGCCGCGATGTAGCCGACATCGCCCGCTGTCAGCTGCTCGAGCGGCATGTAGTCAGGAGAACGGGAACCGACCTCCACGACCTCAAATCTGGCGCCGGAGTTCATCATGCGGATGGTCATGCCTGCACGGACAGTGCCGCTCACAATGCGCACAAAGCAGATTGCGCCGCGGTAGTTGTCGTAATAGGAGTCAAAGATCAGGGCCTGCAGCGGCGCATCCGGATCACCGGTCGGCGCAGGCACGGTGCTCACGATCTGCTCAAGCACCTCATCTATGCCGATGCCCGCCTTTGCCGAGATGAGCGGCGCCTCATCCGCCGGCAGGCCGATAACGTCCTCAATCTCTGCGCGGACCTCATCCGGGCGCGCGCTCGGCAGATCGATCTTGTTGATGATCGGCAGGATCTCCAAGTTATGTTCAAGCGCCATGTACACATTGGCCAGCGTCTGCGCCTCAACGCCCTGCGTGGCATCCACGACAAGCAATGCACCCTCGCATGCAGCAAGCGCCCGGCTGACCTCATAGGTAAAGTCCACATGGCCTGGAGTGTCGATCAGGTTGAGGACATACTGCTCCCCGTTCCTGGCCGTATAGTTCATGCGGACCGCTTTGCTTTTAATGGTAATGCCGCGCTCCCGTTCCAGTTCCATGGAATCGAGAATCTGCTCCACCATTTCGCGCTTTTCATATACACCGGTCTTCTCAAGCAGCCGGTCGGCAAGCGTGGACTTGCCATGATCTATATGCGCAATGATACAGAAATTACGGACATGTTCCATTTTCTGTTCTGCCAAAGTTATGCCTCCTCAGATAGTCAGTCGCCGGCCCGGCAGGCAGGCAGTATGGGCTTAGAAAAAAGCAGGCAGGACCTGCTTTATGAATTTCAGATAAATGAGATGCTCAGTTCCATGCAGCAAGCATGATCAGGAGCAGCCCGAAAGTATTGTTGAACCAGAGAAAGAAGATGCTGAACGGCAACCGGACCGAACCCAGGTTGTACAGCGTATCCAGGCGGTCGCCAAGAAACAGCAGTGTCGCGCCAAGGATTCGGATGCCGCCGGTAATCAGTCCGCTTGTGCTGCTGCCCATGTGTGAGGCGGAATACGCCACACAGCTTGCAACCATCAGGCATGGCATAATGCCAAGGACGCCCGACAGGCCGCGAAGCAGCAGAGATTGTCGGCGGTTCGGGAGAACCATCACGGCAAACAGCACCAGATGCGTCAGCAGCATGAAGATCATGAGCCCCTGGAGCAGCATGTTGTTGCTGACGCCGCGGTCCCGGTAATGAATATAGTAAAATGCAGTCGGAACGAATATCGCAAATGCCGAGATGAGACGCGCCGTGATGTAGACCTGCCGCACACCGGCGGTGACGGGCTTATAGCCCAGCTCAAAGGCTGTCGTGACCCAGTGCAGGGCCACACAGGCAGCTACTGCCGCCATTTCCCAGCTGCCGGTAAAGACACATCCGCAGGCGGCGAGCGCGATGAAAAACAGCTGCGTATAGAACCTGAGGCCTGCGCCGGCAGAGTCAATGGCGATCAGCCATTCAAACTGCGTGATGAAGAGACGCCGCAGGGCATTTACGGTGCCGCCCAGATGCTCGGAGGTGTCATCAATGAACAGGTCCATGTCATTTTCGGACCGGAAATGCACAAGCAGGCCGCCAATGCCGTTCCCAATGCTGGTGATGATCAGGAACAGGTGCCACCCGAGCGGGTTTCTGGCAATTCTGATTCCATGATACCGGAAAAAAGCAGGGATCGCGACAACCATACGATCAACCAGACTGTCAAATTTCCGGTCGATCAGATTCTCACTCATGATTTGCTTCCCTTGACACCGGCCGTCACTTTCTGCAGGATGGTCGAATCATACGCGTAGATGCTCCGGTTCTTGTCCGCAAACGCCTCCATGGCGCTCTCGATCATCCGGTCCACCAGGTCCGGGAAGTTGATGCCCGCAGCCTTCCACAGATAGAACGCAAGGGATCCCGGAATGGTGTTGGGCTCCTCCACAAACAGCACATCATTCTGGTCAAGAATGAAGTCAACGCGGACAGTGCCCTTGAAGTCGAGCAGCTTGAAGATGTCAATCGTCATCTGCTGGATGCGCTTGGTCAGACCTGCCTCAATCGGGGCCGGCAGCATGCGGGAGAGTGATTTCTTTCCGCCGCTCTGCCCACCCTTGGTTCCGCTGTTCCTGAGATATTTCTCCCAGAACGTCAGGAACGCATCATCACTGGCAGATACCGGCATTTCGCACACAGAGGCGCTCACTTTCTCGCCGTAGCCAACCGCCGCGCAGTTGATCTCAACCGGATGATCAATACCCACCTCAATCAGGATGCGGCGGTCATAGGAAGCTGCCAGGGTAAGTGCCTTGTCAAGTTCCTCGCGGTCATCCACCTTGGATACGCCAATGGAGGAACCGAGACACGCGGGTTTTACAAACATCGGGTACCGGATTTCCTTTTCCGCCCGCTCAATGATCAAGAGGCGGTCATGCTCAAGCTGGTCCCTCGTGAACCAGATGAAATCGAGCACCGGGAAGCCCGCGCCGCGCAGGAGCTGTTTCATGGCGATCTTGTCCATGCCGACGCTTGAACCGAGGACACCGGATGAGGCATACGGAATGCCGGCCATCTCAAAGAGGCCCTGGATAGTGCCGTCCTCGCCGTTCATGCCGTGGAACACGGGGATCACGCAGTCGATATGGGCAACCGGGTCCGGCAGTTTGCCGAACAGGCCGGTTTTCTGCAGCGGCCAACCCCACAGTTCGCCGGACCCCGCGCTGATGTCCAGGATCACGCGCTGGATGTCCTTGCCCATCGGGTTGAATTCTCGGAAAGCCTCGACAGATCGGAGCGCATCGCCCGTATACCACAGACCGTCTCTTGAAACATACAGAGGAATCACGGTATGTCCTGCTGCCTCTACAGCCTCCATCAGCTGGAGTGCAGAGATGATTGATACATCATGTTCAACACTTCGTGATCCGAAACAGACCGCAATATTCATTCTCTCCATCAGATTCTCTCCTTAAACCGCTTGACTTTGCATATCTGAACGGCAGATGCCGAATCAGTTTTCGTTGTAGTTATCCGGCAGGTCATTCTCATAGAGAATCACATCTCCCGCGCGCATCATGCTGTTCAGCTTGCGCGTACTCTCCTCAAGATTCCTGCTGATAAAGATATTTGCCTCGGAAAAACCGGCCTCGCGCAGCCCCTCTGCGATGGGTTCGCAGTGTTTGGGGCCAACCAGAAATACGAAATCCGCACAGGAGGCCATCTCCCGTCCGAATTCCCGGTTCAGCTCCGCCTCGCGCTCACCGAGTTCCACCATGCCCGGTGTCACGATGATCCGCCGTGCCGGGAAGTCCCTCAGGACATGCAGCGCCGCCTTTGCGCCGGACGGATTCGAGTTAAACGCATCATCAATGATGCTGATGCCGCCGCCAGCATCAAGGAGCTGCAGGCGATGCTCGACCGGATGGCAAAGATGAACGCCGCGCGCAATCTCCTCCATGGTCAGGCCCAGCACGCTGGCCGTTGTGCAGCATAGCAGCAGGTTGGAAATCGCGTATTCGCCGAGCAGACGCGTCTCGCAGTCGACCGACTCGCCCGATTCATTGTTGACCAGACGGAAGCGCGTTCCCCACGGGCCACACTGAATGTCCTCGGCATGGAACAGACCGTCTGACTGATACTTGTCCACCAGCGGACAGCGTTTGTACAGCTCATCACAGATGGCGCCGTCCCTGGCAAACACGGCCGTGCCGCCCTCCGGCAGCGCCTCAATGAGTTCGTATTTGGTATCCCTGATTCTGTCTATCGTGCCAAATGTATCAAGGTGCTGCGGACCGACAGATGTAATCAGGCCGATCTGCGGGTGCACCAGATCGCACAGTTCCCGGATATCCCCCACATGCCGCGCGCCCATCTCTGCGATGAACACCTGATGTGTCGGCATGAGCTGTTCCCGGATAACACGGGTCACGCCCATGGGCGTATTAAAGCTGCTGGGCGTCGCCAGAACCCTGTACTTGATCGACAGGATTTCCCGCAAGAGGAATTTCGTACTTGTCTTGCCATAGCTGCCCGTAATGCCAATCTTAATCAGATCCGGCATCCTGTCAAGGCGGCGCATGGCATCCTCTATGAAATCATCTGCGATGCGCTTTTCAACCGGCTGCGCGGCAAGTGCAGCCAATACCAGCACAAGCGACTCAAGGCCCGGCAAAAGGTAGGCAAGCGGCGGCAGCAGCGGCAGCGAGATCAGTTCCAATACCAGCGAAACGCCGGCATGGATGGCAATCAGCCGCTTGACGCGCTCCGTTACCTTGAATGGTTTCTTGCTCTTTTCCCCGCGATACATGAAAAACAGCGCGCATGCGGCTGCACATGTCGCAAGCAGACATATAAACCTCGGCAGGCCGATGAGCACGGTCACCAGGCCGACAATGCCGACAAGCAGCGGTTTCAGAATCGTTTCGAGCGGATTGCGCAGAAGGCTGCGCTTGTATCCGGGCAGCTGGTAGCTCTCCAGCTGCAGAATATGCAGAAGACGCCACCCCGTCCCGATTGCCGCTGCGGCCAGCAGGCAGGCCTCAAGTATCAGAAACAGAACTCGCATCAGTCGCGTCCCTCCAACAGGAAACTCTTCACTACGCTTTCAAAGACCGCACTCCGCTCAAGATAGGCAAAGTGTCCCGCGCCCTCTTCGACAATCAGTCCCGAATCCGGGATCAGCTGCTCCATCTTGCGCCCCATCCAGAGAGGCGTTTCCGTATCATTTTCACCCCAGAACAGAACCGTAGGCGCCTGAATCAGCGGAAGCTCCTCCGCAAGGTCCTGGTTCACAATCTGGTTGAATGTCTTGCGCATCTCCGGACTGAGTGCCTTATAATCCGTCGAACCATACCGCTGAATCAGCGACTCGTGCCAGTGAGACGGCAGATCGCCGAAGATTTTTATTTTTTCAGCTGCGTTTACGCCGTTTTTCAGCAATTGATACAGTTTCTGACGGTTCGTTTCCGCTTTTGTCTTTTCCCTGCGAAGACCGGCTGCACCGGTCAGCACCATGCGTCCGACCAGCTCTGGATACGTTGCCGCCAGCAGGATGGCCACCCGGGCGCCAAATGAGTGCGCGATGATATCGCACGGCGCCAGATCCAATACACGGATCACCTCGGCCGCCAGTTCCATATACTCCGGCACGCCCCATACCTCTTTCGGTTCAGGCGCCTGCCCTTTGAGACCATGGCCGGGAAAATCAATTGCAGCTGTTCTCATCTGTCCGGAAAGTGCTTTCTGGATGCCCTCCATCATGTCGGAGGAACACATCCAGCCATGCAGCAGAAGTACACCGCGCCCAGTTCTTCCCTCGCGCGTGATGTACACACGGATTCCTTTCCACTCAAGCTGCATGCAGTTCCTCCCCATAAACGAATGCCGAAAAGCACTTTCGTTTTCCGCAAAAACTGCTCAGTCCCTGCTCAGTCCCGCGGTCCGGTTTCAAATGTTTCGGGCCCCAACAAAACCGCTCAAAACACAATACCGGCAATATATCATTCTGTATTCTACATCTTTTCAGGCAAAAAGAAAAGAGGAAAATGTTGTCTCAGCATCCTCTATGCCTCAATTCGCACTTTCCGCCTTGATTTTTCAAATTCAGATGTATCAGACCAGATCCATATACATGATCAGAGCATCTTCCTTGTTATTCTCATAATACCGTTTTCTGTATCCGACATCAAGGAAACCGCATCTGTGATAAAGCCCCTGTGCGCGCAAATTTGACCGGCGCACCTCAAGCGTCATCAGGCGCATGCCCTCGCCTCTGGCAAGATCAATCAGCGCTGACATGATCAGCTTGCCGTATCCCTTTCCCTGATCCCTGCCGCGTACCGCCACGTTGAGCACATGTCCCTCATCTATGACAAGCCAGAGTGCAGCATATGCAACGACCGAACCATCCGCGTCCGCGAGAACGAGCCATCTGCCTGCAGGATTTTCCATAATGTCATGCCGGATACTCTCCTCCGACCACGGTACGGCAAACTCAGCCTGTTCAATCGCTGTGATCTCCGGGATATCCTTCTGCGCTGCCAGACGGATGCACATACCGTTGCCCTCATCCGTGCACCACATTGCATCAATCTTGTCCCATTCTGTCCTGTCGTTTTCCATTCTGTTCACCCATCTCATGGTCAGTGCCAGCCCGGGCCCATCATGCCCTTACGCCTTTTCCGCCGCCAGCCTGGCCGCACGCTCCCGTTCCGCCTGCGGCGCTCTCAGATAGAGCGGTAAAAGCGCATCCGCAGTTTTGACATCGCCTGCGGCTAGTTTTTCCACCGCCAGCATAATGGCGCATCCCGGCCGCAGCTGCGCATAGTCCGGCGCGGCAAACAGGGCATCTGCACCGAGCTTTGCCTCAATCCCTGCTCTGTGCGCCTTTATGCCGTCCCCGACAAACAGGTATGGTCCCCCGCAGGATTCAAGTCCAGAGAGAAACTCCTCAAGCTTCAGCGCCTGATCCGGCAGCAGCCGCTCAAAGGTCGGCGCCCGGAATGCCGCACCATACACCTGACCGGCTCTGGCGTCCAGGATGGGACAGACTGTTCCAGTGAACGCACCGGCATTCCTCGCCAGTGCCTCAAGCGCATCCACTTCAATGCAGGGTTTCTGCCTGGCCTCCGCCAGCCCTTTCACCGTTGCCACGCCGATGCGCACACCGGTAAAGGAACCGGGACCGATCACAGCCGCATAGGCATCTATCTCTGTAATGTCCAGATCCAGCATTCTGAGTGCCGCATCCACCATGGGCATAATCTTCTGGCTGTGCGTCATTTTGTTGTTCATCCAGGACTCATACACGAGATCCCCGTCCGACGCAACCGCCACACCGCATACCGGTCCGGACGTATCCAGCAACAATATCTTCATCTTGAACTCCCTGACAAAGCGTGCATCCGGCAACGTGCATCCATGTTCCCGCCCTGCACGGCTGTTTTCAAACGAGTATAACCCCTGACAGTTTGTCTGTAAAGGAAAAACATCAAATCAGCGCATTTCCCGCCGTTCGTGGCAGAAAATGCGCTGGTCGTGTCATTCAGTCTCTATACCAAGGCCGGTAAGACGCGCTCTGAGCGCCTCATCGGCCTGCTCATCTACAAGGTCTATGGAAAGAATACGCCGCTCCGGGTCATCGCCGTCATATTCAAGGCAGATTCTGACCGCCTTATCCGGCATGGCGGATGCACAGATCTCCGGCCATTCCACGACCGCAATGCCATCATCCGGCGGGATCATCTCATTGAGACCCATTTCATACAGCTCGTCTTCATTTTCAAGACGGTACAGATCGAAATGATAGAGCTTCCCGTTCGGCCCGTCATGGATCAGAAGAATGGTAAACGTCGGGCTCGGAATGGGCCCGTCTATGCCCAGTGCCCTTGCCAGTGCACGGGTGAATACGCTCTTGCCGGTTCCCATCTCGCCGCTCAGCAGAAGTGCATCCCCGCATTTGATGAATGCGCTGAACGCCGCCGCTGTCTGCTCCGTCTCCTGTTCGTGCTTGCAGTGTACCCTGACCAATTGACTCTCCTCCAGAGCCGCTTACTGATGCAGCAGCGGCGAAATCCGCTTATAAAGCAGGAATGTGATAACGCTGATCACGCAGCCTTTCAGCAGGTTGAACGGTGCGGTGACGAGCAGGACCAGCTTCACCAGGCTGTCCACCATGGACAGGCCCACGTAGGCAATGATCGCATTCGCATCCATATGGAACATCGTCTCATATGCCGGAATCAGGATGAAATAGTTTACCATGACTGCGACAATGATCATGGCTATAACGGCGCACACCATGGAAATGAGCGCGCCCTTTCTCGTCCTGTTGTTCTTGTAAATAACGCTGGCGACCAGAACAAGCGTGCCTGACATGAGAATGTCCGCCATCTCACCAACGCCGGCTGTACTGCTCCCCATGAGATGGATCAGGTTCTTGATGACGATAATGGCGAATCCATGAATCGGACCCATGGCAAAACCGGCCAGCAGCGCCGGCAGCGCCGAGATATCCAGCTTGTAAAATGCAATAACCGGAATCTCAATGTAATAGAGGATAACCGACATTGCTGCCAGAACGCCGCACCGCGTCAGTGTAAACACGGCTGTTTCAGTTGAACGAGTTTTCTTTGCTGTCATGATCAGAATCTCCTTTGCCCATTGGGCATAAAATTCCGAAACCCCTGAAAGCAGAGCTCTCAGGGGTATGAACGCAAAGCGAACAGCTCTTCTTCCATCCAGACTGTACTGTCGGCTCCGGAGTCTCACCGGATCGGCCAAAAAGGCTCGCGGGCTTTACCGCCGGTAGGGAATTTCACCCTGCCCTGAAGATCTTTCAAAGGATTATTCGGTTGTGAGTATTATATCACGCCCCGGTGCTTTGTCAACGGAAAATTCACATTTGCTCGTGAACTGCTGTCGCCGGGCTTTCATATTCGGAAAGCGCTATCCTGGTCCTGCTGCGAAGGGAGTCGGCATCGACCAGATACGAGCCGCCGCTTTTCACCATCTCAGGCAGAATGCGAAACGCCGTCCACCCGGTCCGCTCACGGATCAGCGCCAGACAGGAATAGGTTCTGCGCTTTCCCTGCCGCTTTGCAGAGAGATCTGTGATCTCGCCCTCAAGGCGGTAGTCACTGAGGCGATACAGACCAAGCGTCTGCCGCAGCAGTTCTGCATCATCCCCTGGCGCATCCGGCCCAACTGACATCATCCGGATGAGCGTTTCCGTATCCCCATCCGCCCAGGCATTCAGGAATCCGGTCAGGGCCTCCTGTGCCCGAAGGGACTCCGCATCATCCTGTCCGGGAAGCATCCGGCGCAGCGAGCTGATGAGCCCGTCACTGCCCGTCCGCGTCATCCCGCCGGTCGCTGAGATCACCTGAAACAGCAGGATGCCGCAGATCAGGAGCAGCATCCACCTGGTTCCTGTCCTCATCCGCGCATTCCCTCCGTTTCATGTCTGTTCCATGCTCAGGCTCCGCCTGTTACGCCTGAATGCATCTGGCCTCAAGATAATAGCGCTTTTCCTCGGCATGACCCATGGAGAAGGTCTTCCTCGGGAGCACGCCGCCCTTAACAATACCGGGGAACAGCTCCTCTTTTTTCATGCCAGGCAGCAGGAACCCTATTGCATTGTCCGCATTTGCCAGCTGCTCAAGGGCAGCCTCGCCGTGAATATAGTCTATCTCCCCTGCAGTGCCCGCCAGGTACTGATCCAGGAAATCCTGGAGAACCGCAACCGGCAGCTTCCCGTTGCAGTCAAGGGAAACCGTCCCGTGCCGGCCACCTGCCACCCATTGAATCGCCGTTCCGTTCTCAGCGCACAGCGGCTGCAGCGCCTCAAGCAGCGCATCCGGGCTCACACCCTTTATAATCCTGTGGATGGGTTCAAACTGCAGCGCATCACTGTACACATTGCCAAGCTCGACCATCGCGAACCTGGCCGGCCATGATGCCGTATTCGCACCCGGTGCCGCCTTTTTCTGCGCCTCATAGCATTCCTTTGCCGTTGCGAGCGAGTGATTGCCATCGCCGACAGCATACAGGAGCGCTTTGTCCCGTCCGCATCCCTGCGCATCCGCCATCCGCTGCTCATATGATGCAACCGCATGGTCAAATGCCTCGGCATCCGCTCCGGCAAGCAGCCATCCCGTAATATGCCCGCCGCCCAGCATGAGATCAAAGTCGTACAGTTTAGGCAGGCTGTCTTTCATCGTCGCCAAGGGCTCTATGAGCTGCTTTTCCTCATCGCTGCACAGGAGCAGGACATGGGAGAGTTCCAGCCTGGCGCCACTGCGGATCGCCATGCGCGGCGGGATGCGCTCAACAACCGTCTTCTCCGTCGCCCGAATCTGAGAGGCGGCATCCGGACGGTAATCATACGTCTCAAGGTCAATAGCACCGACCACACCCTGACGGACAGAACCGTTTTTCAGTGTGCGCTCGACATAGACATATGCCCTGTCATATGCTTTGAACAGCCCCTGCTCAAGCGCATCCGCCATTGCCTTCTGAATGGCGCTGATCCGCGCTGCACGGTCCCCGTCCAGCCACACTTCAGGAAAGATCATGGAAAGCGCAGACGGCGCATTTCCGACCTTTTCCATCGCTGCTTCCCAGTATTCCGGCTGCGAGGTAAACTGATCACAGGCGATGACCGCCCATTTTTCCATATCTGCGCCTTCAGGCAGCAGAATAGATGTTGACTGAAAAGGATGCATATTTCCTCCATTTCTCTGCCGGGAACGCCTGCATCCCCAGCATGCTCATGACTGTCTAAAAGAAAAACCGTCTCCCGATACCGTCCGGATATCTGTCCCGCGGTCTGTCGGTATCCCGCATCAGTACGGTACCTGTCCTTGCCTGTTTCAAATCATCCTGGGTAATTCATGAGGGCATCTACAGTTTCAGACGCCGGTTGTATTCTGTTATCAGTTCTTTCCTGGGAACGATTCCTGTTTCCACTGCCCTCTGATAAGCACCCATCCAGTACATGTGGTACTCTTCATCCGTATCTGCATAATAACTCGGGTAATCCAGCAGTTTGTAAAGTGCCTCTTCCATATTCT
The DNA here is from genome assembly GCA_017458865.1 of Clostridia bacterium. Classification (GTDB taxonomy): domain Bacteria; phylum Bacillota; class Clostridia; order Christensenellales; family Aristaeellaceae; genus Ventricola. The sequence goes on along the minus strand of JAFSZW010000028.1, from coordinate 1,917 downwards.
CGTAGGAACTGTGCTCTGCATAAACATCCCATGCTTTAGCCGGCGTATCAAAGCGGAACATCTGAGAGGCTATGTAGAGATTCGCATGGAGCTGACGTTTTTTCCTAAACATATCAAGTGAGTCTGAAGGGATGTTCCGTTTCTCTTTCATCCAATCGATTGTCCACTCAACGGAAAGCATAGCCCTGTATTTATCCCGGATCGTTTTCACAAGACTAGTCAAAAAGAGCTCGTCAAATTCTTTCCCATAATTCATCTCACCGGCTCCGGTGTCAAGAAGCACTAACATCACTTCCCGGGAAAAGTCTTTTTTGAGTACACGCTTCATGTATGTCTCATAAAGCTTGAGTCCTTTTAAGCCCATAGAATCAAATGCGTTGTCCGTTTTTAGCCATCCTCTGTACGGTGCCTCCTCCAGCACCATAAGCAGATCGTGCATGAGCTCTGTCGACCGATCATAAAGAGGATCCGTTTCCTTTATTGATGACAACACCTTGAAACCTCTGGTCGCCTGATACCGCCACTGGTCCCTTATATACTTATACCCAAAGGACTCGTAATAAACGCCGTTACGGATTCTGACAATAAGACTGCTGACATTATCGCAGGCTTCTTGCGGCGTCGTGATCATCTCTGCTGCACTCTTCGCATCCATACCGCTCTGGATATTCTGAAAGATGATATCTGCCTCCCGCTTCCGACCCGCCGGGACGAGCTTGTAGGTCTCAATCAGCATCTTCATCAGCTGAGGTGCCTCTGATTTTTCAAGCAGCTTTCTGAGCTCGGTAATTTTCATTCTTGACTCCAATACCTTTACTGACTGACAGGTATGATCATAACTGTTCGTCTCAGACATAGAACAGCATATCCGCATAAGTAGGCATTGGCCAGTACTTCTTGGCCACGCGATGCTCAAGATCGTCCGCGATAGCCCGGGCACGGTTCATAGCTGGAATAACCACTGTATGCTGATAAAGACCGCGCTCATTGAGCGTATCCGGCTCACGCGCGACCGCCTCAACCAGATCATCCCGCGCCGTCATGAGCTGCGCAGTCCTCTCCGTCAGACCCTCAACAACTGCCTTTTCGGCCTTTGCATCAATGCCGATCTGGGCCTTCGCAGCAACGCCCTTTGCCAGCTCGCTGCTGTACTCAATGCAGGCCGGGATAATCATCTTGTCCAGCATATCAAGGCTGGTCATTGCCTCAATGTGGATGGTCTTAGCGTACTCCTCCATGGTGATGTCCTGGCGGGAGCGAATCTCAGTCAGAGAGTAAATTCCCTGGCGGGCAAACATGTCCACATTCTTCTGGTCCGTGTAATGCAGCAGTGCCTCAGGCGTTGACGGCAGATTCAAAAGTCCGCGCCGCGCCGCCTCAATCGGCCATTCGTCGCTGTACCCGTTGCCATTGAACAGTATCCGGCTGTGCGCCGTCAGTTCACGACGAATCAGGGTGTTGAGCGCCGTTTCAAAGTCCTCAGCATGTTCAAGCTCATCAGCAAATGCCATGAGCTCATCCGCAACAGCGGAGTTGATCATGATGTTGGTGCATGCAATGTTGAAGGATGACCCCGGCATGCGGAACTCAAACTTGTTGCCGGTGAAGGCAAACGGGCTCGTCCTGTTGCGGTCCGAGGTGTCCTGCGGAATAGGCGGCAGCGTAGTCACGCCGATGTCCATATTCTTATGACCGTCATACTTGTAATCCGTTCCCTCGATGATGGAATGGATAACCGTTTCCAGCTCATCGCCCACATAGATGGATACAATGGCAGGCGGTGCCTCATTTGCACCCAGACGGTGATCGTTCCCCGCACTTGCCACACTGATTCTGAGCAGATCCTGATACTCATCCACAGCCTTGATCACTGCCGTCAGGAAGAGCAGGAACTGGGCATTTTCCATGGGTGTCGTC
>JAFSZW010000326.1 GCA_017458865.1 Clostridia bacterium | reverse complement strand
CCGCGATTTCAGCAGCAGCCTGCTTGAGCGCGTCATTAATGGCATTGCTGGTCAGCGTGACGCCGGTCTTGACATCAATTGCGGCCTTTGCAATTTCCTGACCAACCAGTGCCTCAAATACGGACTTGTTGTCAATCAGTTCAGCGCCAAGTCCCGGGGTTTCGGTATGTTCGAGAACTTCAACGGCAATGATCTTGCCCTCTGCGTCCAGATCTACCTTAACCTTAAACGGGTTCATGCCGGTAACCTCGTAAGTGCCGCTCTGTCCGGCTTTTGCCGGTGCGGGATCAGCAGCCTCTTCCTTGGTCTCCTCGGCAGGTGCGGGATCAGCAGCTCCGCCAAATGCACTAGCTGCCTGCTTGAGCGCATCATTAATGGCATTGCTGGTCAGCGTTGCACCGGAGCGGACCTCAATCTGAGCATCCTCCAGGGACTTCCCGACAAGCGCCTCAAAGACAGCGGTATCCGCGATCAGGTCAGCACCGAATCCCGGCGTTTCGCCATTCTCAGGAATGGTGACACTTGCGATCTTGCCATCCGCATCCACAGCAACATCGACCTTGAACGGTTGAAAGCCCGTTACCTCGAAGGTCTTCGTTTCGGCTGCAACAGGTGCCGCGGCTTTTTCGGTTTCAGCGGGTTCTTCCTTGGTTTCCTCGGCAGGCGCCTCGGCCGTCTCGGTCTCAGCGGGCTCGTCCTTGGTCTCCTCGACAGGGGCAGGCTCCTCGACAGCCGGTTCAGCTGCAGGTGCTGCAACCTCGAAGCCATTGGCCATGGCAGCCATGCTGAGTGCATTGTTAATGGCATTGCTGGTCAGCGTCACGCCGGAAACAATATCAATCTTTGCATCCTTGATCGACACGCCAGCCAGTTTCGAGAGCGCTTCCTCGGTCAGCAGATCTGCACCAAGGCCAGGCGTCTCATTGTGTTCGGGAACAGTCACACTGACGATGTTCTCGCCGTCAAGCTCAACATACATGGTGAACTTGTTCATGCCCTTGACCGTGTAGGGATCACCGGGAATGACCGGCGCCGTATCGCCGCCGAATTCCTTCGCAGCCTGAGCAAGCGCGTCATTGATGGCATTGCTGGTCAGCGTAACGCCTGCGCGGACATCAATGCTGGCACTCGCGATATCCTGACCGACAAGTGCTTCAAATACAGCGGTGTCCTCAATCAGGTCAGCACCAAGGCCAGGTGTTTCGCCGTGGGACGGAACCGTCACAGAGACGATCTTCCCGGCATCATCCAGCTCGATGGCTACCGTGAACGGACCAAAGCCGGTCACTGCGTATTCCTTCGCGCCGCCGGCAAGCTCGGCTGCTGCCATGGACAGCGCTTCATTGATCGCGTTGCTGGTCAGCGTCGCGCCGGAACGAACCTCGATCTGAGCCGTTGCGGCATCCTGTCCAACAAGTGCTTCAAATACAGCCGTATCAGCGATCAGATCCGCGCCGAATCCGGCAGTCTCATTGTGCTCCGGAATGGAGACAGATGCGATTTTCCCATTGGAGTCGATCTCAATGTTTACATTGAAAGCATCAAATCCCTTGACCGGGAAGGTATAAGCTGTTGTGGTTACCTCAGCCTCTTCCCCGCCCTCATCGCCGCCGTTAGCCGCATTGAAGGCAGCCAGAATCGCTTCCTTGTCGCCTGCCTGCGGCACAACACCCAGAACATCTTCTGTGTACTCAAGTGCATCCGAGGCCGCACGCATGAACGCGCTGGAGGAGATGGTGGCACCGGAGATGGTGCTTACATCGTTGCTGAGTGTATCCTTGTCTGCTGCAATGCCGATGAACTGCTCTTTAAACTCAGCTTCACCGACTTTGCTTCCAAGACCGGCCGTTTCCTGAAGGGAACCGACGTAAACCTGTGTTACATAACCCTCAGAGGAAACACCGAAAGTAATCGGGATTTCGCCGCCATAGCCCTGCGGGCTGGCAGTAAGGGCATAACCGGCAACATTGCCGCTGCTGTCCTTGGCGACAAACAGCTCATCCAGTTCGCTGCCCTCTTTCAGTTCGCCAAGGTCCGCCTCCTCATACTCGCATCCCGGCATTACCGTATTCAGAGCAGCCATCTTGGATGCCAGTGCATGAGCAGCGATCGGTCCCTTGGTAACTTCGTTCGTGATTGCCAGCGCAACGGCAGCAATCATACAGAATAGAAACAGGCGGATGCCAAGCTTTACAATCGTATTGTTCATGCTTTCTTGACCTCCCCGAAGCTCTTGTTGTACGTAACGCGTTCAATCAGCGGAGAAGCAACATTCATGAGCAGGATGGCAAAGGAGCACCATTCAGCTTTCGCTTCCTTGCAGAAACGGAAAACAAACAGAAGCAGGCCACAGCCAAAGCCAAAGAGCAGTTTGCCCAGGTCCGTCGTCGGTGATGTGGCATAATCCGTCGCCATGAAGAATGCGCCGAGAATCAGGCCGCCGCTCAGCAGCTGATACAGCGTCTCACTGACGTTAAACTTGGTTGCGATCAGGTAGCATATGGCAAAGGTTCCGATGAACGTTGCCGGAATATGCCAGGTGATAATCTGACGGGCAAACAGATAAGCTGCACCGATCAGAAGCGCGAGCTTGCAGGTCTCACCGATCGTGCCCGGTACGTTGCCGATGAAAAGGTCAAATACGGTATAGGTTCCGCCAATTCCGGCCCCGATCGGGGTAGGACTGGCGATGGCATCGACACCACCCAGCTTGAAGAATCCAGGTGCTGCGAAGGTATTCATGAGAGATGCCCATGAAAGGGAAAGAATTGCACGTCCAGCCAGGGCCGGATTGACAAAGTTCTGTCCGAGGCCGCCGAAGATCGCCTTGCAGAGCAGGATCGCGATCGCGGAGCCGACAACCGGCATCCAGAACGGCACCGTACTCGGCAGATTCATTGCCAGGAGCAGGCCGGTGACCACCGCGCTGCAATCGCCGATGGTTACCTTGATGTGGCTGAGCTTGCAGTAGCACCATTCACTCACAACAGCAGCTGCAATAGACAGCGCAATGATAATGGCAGAGCGGTATCCAAAGAAGAGCACGCCCATGATTGCGGCCGGAAGCAGCGCAATGCAGACATCCAGCATGATCCGCCTTGTCGAGCTGTTGTCACGAAGATGCGGAGATGATGAGATTACTAAATTATTCATACTCTACGTTCCTCCGACCTGTTATAGCTTCTTGATTCTGGCAAGCGCCTTTGCCATACGAATGCTCTGGGTAAGCTGACGCTTGGCCGGGCAGACATAGGTACAACAGCCGCATTCCATGCAGTTCTTGGCGCCGGCTTCAACAGCTCCGGCCCAGTCGCGATGACGGGCATAGGCATCAATCCGCGTCGGCATCAGCTTCATCGGGCAGGCCCGTACACAGCGGCCGCAGCGGATACACGCTGACTCCTCAGGCACATGTCCCTCGGGACCGAGTACGACCAGACCGCCGAAATTCTTGGTAACCGGCAGGTTGATGTTCGGAATCGCATTGCCCATCATGCCGCCGCCGACGATGATCTTGGTGATTTCACCGCTGAATCCCTCAGCAGCATCCTCAAGGTCCAGCGCCGTTGCGCCGATGCGAATGCGGAAATTGCCAGGCTTGTTCACGAAGCCTGCGACCGTCACAACGCGGTCAATGAGCGGACGGCCCTCGCGGACAGCGCGGGAAAGCGCTTCACAGGTGCCAACGTTGACCACTACGCAGCCTGCTGCGGCCGGCAGTGCACCATTGGGTACCTTGCGCCCGGTCAGGCTGTAGATCAGCATCTTCTCAAAGCCCTGCGGATACCGTGCCGGCAGCGCAACCACTTCAAAGCGGCCGTTTGCAGCCCGTTTCAGGATTTCAACTGCATCCGGTTTGTTGTCCTCAATGCCTACATAAGCCTTCTGACAGCCGGTTGCCTTGAGGGCCAGCATGATGCCGTCTGCGATCCTGTCCGCACATTCGATCATGATTCTGTGATCGCTCGTCAGATAGGGTTCGCATTCACTGCCATCGATGACCAGGACATCCGGTTTCGGGTCCAGTTTTGACGTATCCAGCTTAAAGGCTGTCGGGAATGCGGCTCCTCCCAGGCAGACAATGCCCTTCGTCCGTGCAGCTTCAATGATCTGCTCCGCGGTTACCTCACCAGGATGGGCAGATGCAGCCACTGATTCATCCCAACGATCCTCAAAATCGTTTTCAATGGTCACAGCATCCGATTCCCTGCCGGACGGCAGGATGCACTTGCCGATGGCGGTCACCGTTCCTGATACAGAGGCATGAACAGGTGCGGAAATCACACCTTTCGCCTCACCGATCATTTGACCAAGATTCACAACCTGTCCTACCTCAACACAGACAGTCGCAGGTGCGCCTGCGTGCATGGACATAGGAATTGTGACTCTGGCCGGTGGGGTCAGATCTACGATGTTCAGCGCTTGCGTCGTCAGTTTCCCGTTTCCAACTTCCTTTGGATGGACGCCTCCGCCGAATAATGTCTGGGAAATTGCCACAGACCGGTTCCTCCCTTCATTTCTTCACATGAGTACTACTTTCTCAAATGATGAAAACAGTAGTTGGATTATAACATATCTATTCTGAAAAGAAAACTGATATTCTCCCTTTTTCTTTCGCTATTTCAGACGGTTTCAGGCGTTTTTTCACCTTTCCGGCCTACTCATATTCACGTTTGAACCAGTATTTCATGAAGCTCATGTGCAGCGTAAACCCGGGTTAATGATTCCACGCCTGCGGGGCACATTTACCGGCCTGAGCCATATCCGGAGAAAGTCGTCTGATCAAATGCTCTTCCCTGATAAACAAGAATCCTGGCCCCGCCACATATGGCGGGGCCAGGTTTTATCTGAGTGTGACGATGGTGACGCCTGCCTCGCCCTCGCCGTAGCGGCCAGCCCGGAAGCTGACAACGGCGGGATGGCGTTTCAGGTAGTCCTGAATTCTGGCGCGCAATATGCCCGTCCCAACGCCGTGGATGATACATACCTCACCAAGCGATGAGATCACGGCATCATCCAGGAATTTCTGCACCTCAGGAATCGCCTCATCCGCCGCCAGGCCGCGGACATCCAGTTCCTGACGGATTGCCCGCTTGGCGATGTTCACGCGGTTCGTGCTGCCGGACTGCTTTGCCTCGTACTTGCTCTTTTCCTTCTTGCTCTTCTTCTCACTGCTGGTCAGGCTCCGCAGATCCTGGAGCTGTGCCCGCATGCGCATCATGCCTGCCTTAAGATTAACATATCCCTTGGCATCCGGGAGCGATGTGACCGTCGCATCCATATCCATGGAAATGACGTGCACCATATCACCCACCTCAACCGTCTTGAGCGTCTCAGTAGGCGTCTCTTCTTTTTCCTCGCCCTGGCTGCGCAGATTGTCCATGGCCTGACGGACGCGCTGCACCTCATGCTCCTGCATGCCCCCGCCAGCTTTGCGCTGCCTGCGGAGTTCCTCAATCAGCGCCTCTGACTCGCGGCGGGCGTTCTCGACGATCCGCTTGGCATCCTCTTTGGCTTTGGCCGTGAGACGCTCCCGCTGATCCTCAAGCTTTTTGCGCTCCTGCTCCACCTGGTTGCGCAGCGTCATCATCTCAACGCGCGCACTTTCAGCCAGCTCACGCTCGCGTTCCGCCTGCTGCCGGTAGGATTCCGCATTGGCCAGGACATCCTCAAACCTGATCTGATCCTTGCTGAGGAGTTCTTTCGCGTTCTCAATGATGTACTCGGGCAGTCCCAGCTTTCTTGAGATCTCAAAGGCGTTGGATTTGCCCGGAATGCCGATGAGGAGATGATAGGTCGGTGCCAGTGTTGCAACGTCAAATTCGACAGATGCGTTCTCAGCACCGGGCGTTGTCATGGCATATTCCTTGAGCTCGCTGTAATGCGTCGTCGCCAGTGTCCGCGTGCGCATTTTCAGCAGGTTGGACAGGATGGACTGCGCCAGCGCCGCGCCCTCTGTCGGATCAGTACCCGCGCCAAGTTCATCAAAGAGCACGAGCGAATCCGGCGTCACATTCTCAAGGATGTTCACGATATTCCGCATATGCCCGGAGAAGGTGGAAAGAGACTGCTCAATGGACTGCTCATCGCCGATATCCGCAAAGATCTCATCAAAGACCGGGAGCGTCGTCCCGTAATCCGCTGAAACCTGCAGGCCGGCTTGCGCCATCACGCAAAACAGACCGACAGTCTTGAGTGATACGGTCTTGCCGCCGGTATTCGGACCGGTAATGACCAGTGTGGTAAATGTGTCACCCAGGTTGATATCAAGCGGCACAACCTTGAGCGGATCTATCAGGGGATGACGGCCGCGCAGGATGCGGATCTTCCCCTCCCGGTTCATCATCGGCGCCTGCGCATGCATCTCATGCGCCAGCAGCGCCTTGGCGAATGTGAAATCAAGGAACGCCAGGATGTTGAGGTTTGCCTCAATGGTTCCAACCTCGGGCGCAATCTGTGCGGAAAGCGCCTTCAAAATCCGCTCAATCTCTGCCTTTTCCGCCGCAACCAGCTGCTTGAGCTCGTTGCCGATCTCTACAACCGCCAGAGGCTCCACGAAAACCGTGGCACCGGTCGTGCTCTGGTCATGTACGATGCCCGGCACCATCTGACGGTATTCCTGCTTGACCGGCAGGACATAGCGGTCTGAGCGCATGGTGACAATGGGATCCTGCAGGTACTTCTGGAAACTTGCACTGTGAATCATGCTGTTCAGTTTCTCACGGACTCGCTCATTACAGGCGCGGATCTTCCTGCGGATGCTGTACAGCTCAGGACTTGCCTTATCGGCAATCTCTTCCTCGCTCATGATCGCATCCGAAATGGCCTGCTCGATCTCCCGCAGCGTGCTCAGATTGGATGCGCTGGCGTAAAGCCTCGGAATGTCATTTACATCGTTCTTGGAATGAACCAGCGGTTCTTTTGCCGCTTTTGCCGCTCTGAGCACGCCCGCAATGCTAAGCAGCATCTTTGGAGACAGCGTGCTGCCAATCTCAGCCAGTCTCAGCGTCGTCCGGACATCTGCAAAATACATGACCGGCGTGCCACCTGTGCGGGACAGGAACCCTTCCGCCTCGGCCGTCTCATCCTGGCGCTTTTGAACCTCCTCATAATTGTCAGAAGGCACAAGCTTTCTGGCCAGTTCGCGTCCCATTTCAGAGACGCAAAGATCCGTCAGGTGGTCAATGATCTTATTGTATTCAAGTACGTGAAAGGATCGTTCGTTCATGGTTTCCCTCCAATACTGGATCGGTTATTCCCCTGATGCTAAGCGGACGTCCACGGATCGTTTCCATCTTTGCAACGCCTGTGTGCCCTTTTGGGAAAAATGACAAATAAAACGATATTTTGGGTGCTGTTCAAGCAGAATCATTGCGAGCTGTGCTGCATCTTTCAGGGACTGTTTTAAGGCCGCAGCTCAGCATCCGTAGCGTCGTTTCCCTTTTCCTTCATTCGAAGCACATGGGAAACCAGTTGAAAGCCATGCTTTTCATAGAACCGGATCGCATCATTGCCAGCGACTACTTTGACCTCAATTCTGCTGACACCACTTGTGCTCAAAAGCTGCAGTGCCCAGTCAAGAAGCATTTCTCCATATCCCTGGCCGCGGCACTCTTTGAGGACAATCAGGTAATCAATGCTCCCCTCGTTCCCGCAGATATCCGCTTTGCAAAAGCCCAGTACTCTGTTTCCCTCTTCGATGACCGCGATCCTGGATTTGCCACTTGAGACATCTTTTTCAAAGATTTCCATGGTCTCCTGATAAGATCTCTTGGGGAAGCAGCCGCGAAAGTTCGTTGAGACCTCGTTGTGATGTTCAGCAAGCGACCTCAGGCACTCTTCCAGTTGATATACTTCCCCGCTGTCTATTTCTCTCACAGGCCTTTTCCTCTCTGACTCAAGGTTTTCTGCTTGCATCTGAGCAATACGCCAGGACAGATCTTCCCGGCATCCTGCCTGACATTATACAGCAAACCCCTCCGGTTTTGAAGGGACTGCATCGAATGGGGACCGGGACTGGCCATACAAAGCCAGATCATGGACTTTATGATGCCCAAATGCCCGGAGATGGCTGGCGCCACTGGACAACTACTCAACACCCCGGAGAAGCTGGCCGCAGGTGCTGCTCTGCGCCGGTTCATGGTCCGGCATGCCGCCATCCATCATCCGGCGGTAGGAGCGGACAATCCGGCAGCGTTCTTCTGGGGATTCATCCGTAAACATGAGCCGCCAGGCACAGCCGAGAGACGAAAGGACAGACGGCCGCTTGGCCATATCCGTGACCACGCTGTTGTACAGGGAAATCAGGCATCTGTCATGCATTTTGATGCGTCTCAGCTTAAACTGCATGCCCTTGCGGTCTGTGAGCGTTTCGCACCATCCGCCATCCGGCTCGCACCTGTTGCACAGGCTGTCCGTCGAAGTATCACCGGCTTTTGTTCTGCGCGGGCAATGTGTCAGCATCATCAGCTGAACTCTGCCGTAGCACTCCACCTCATAGTTTCCGCCGGCTGACCTGAGTGCCCGGATCTCCTTCGCATTCAGCTCGCAGGAGGCGGTCAGGCGCGTGAGGCCAAGCTGCGTATACATCCTGGCGCACTCGGAATTCATGACGTTGAGCCCCTGTCCGCCATAGACCGGAACCGGCCAGGTCTCGCCGATCTGCCCGATGTTGTTCACCTGAACAGCGAGAAAATGGCTGCTGTTTGCCCGGACAAAGCCGGCAATGCTGCGCAGTTCCTCCGTCTCCGTGACTGTCGGCAGAACGAAAACCACCGGTGTGCTGCAACTGGCAAGCGCCGCCTCAAGCGATGCAATGCGGTAGTCCCTCGGCAGCCAGGCGACCTGGTCCGCGCCGGCGGCGAGCAATTCCGGCGCCTCTGAAAGCGTCTCGGTTACCGCCGTAAGGGTGACTGTCTGATCAGGCAGTGCTGTTTCAAGAATAGGCACCTCCGCTGCTGTTGGCGGGGTTTCAAGGTTTGCTACTGCTGCGCGGCGAAGAGCGTTCAGCTCGCCCATCGGGAGATATGCCTGCTGGCCGATCAGGTGAACCGCGGCGAGTTCATACGGCGTCTCCCTGAGTTTCCCGAGCGGCTTTGCAACGGATGCCTCCGTTAGTGCAGCCGTTCCGGCTGCATCTGTGGGCCGGGTGCCCACGGCCTCGCCGGTCCTGCCATCCTCCGTGGTCAGTGTGAGGCGCGGAATCTGGCCCGGTATTGCCTCAAGCACTGCTGTGATCTTTATTCTTTCGCGCTCCTTGGGCACAAACTCATGCGCCCTTTGCTGCTGTCTGGCGCTGGTCAGCCGCCAGATGGTATCGCCCGGGCGGAAATCCGTCAGGGAGTGATCTGATGACAGAGACAGCGTCTTTCCTGCCCTCACCGCAGGGCCGGTATACGCGATGTCCTGCTCCACATCCTCATGCCGGATCTGCAGCAGATCTCCGGTTTCAATGTCCGTATCCGCCTTTGCGGCAGCGGTCCTACCGCTGATGCCGGTCAGTTTGCCAACCGGGATGCCCCAGTGATTGGGTTTCTGCCAACTCATGAGCGCAGCATGATTCCGGGAGAGGATGTACCCTTCCGTAAAACCGCCCCGGTTAAAGGCCTGGCGGAGCGATGTAATCATCTCATCATCCGGGCGTATGTCCGGACGATCAATAGCCCGTCTGTAAGCATCCGTCACCGTCGCCACGTACTCCGGACTTTTCATGCGCCCCTCTATTTTGAGGCTCGCAATGCCGGCATCCTGCAGTTCGCGGATGCGCCCGATGAGCATGAGATCCTTCGGTGAGAGCAGATAGCCATGCGTGCCGTCTGCGAGGGTGTACGGCAGCCGGCATGGCTGGGAACACTTCCCGCGGTTGCCACTGCGTCCGCCGATCATCCCGGAAAACAGACACTGCCCGGATACACAGACACACAGGGCGCCATGGACAAATGCCTCGATTTCGGTCCCGGTATCCGCCATGGCGCGAAGCTCGGACAGGCGGCACTCGCGTGCAGGAACCACCCGGGCGATCCCCATTTTGCGAAGCAGCGCTGTTCCCTGCACATTGTTGACCGTCATCTGCGTGCTGGCATGGAGCACCAGGTCCGGATAAAGCTGCCTTGCCATGCGGAACACGCCCATGTCCTGGATGAGAATGGCATCCGCACCGGCATCCCTGATGATGCCGAGCGCGCTTTTCAGTTCTTCCAGTTCCGGCTCCTTGACCAGCGTATTGACGGTCACATAAATGCGGCGGCCATACTGATGCGCATACCGGATGGCATCCCTGAGTCCCTTTTCATCGAAGTTTCCCGCGTAACTTCTTGCGGAAAACGCGGTATATCCAAGATAGATCGCATCCGCACCGGCTGCAACTGCTGCATCCAGCGCCTTGCGGTTGCCCGCCGGTGCCAGTAATTCCATGTGTCCCTCCGAAAAAAGCGAAAACACCGGATGGGCATTTTCGCTTCAAGTCAGTTTATCAGGCGTTCCCGCCTCTGTTTCCCTGCATCTGATCCCGCATTGCAGCGAGCTCACGGATCAGACGCTTGTTCTCATTCTGAGCATTGATGAGTTCCTCTGCCAGAGTCATGCAGGTCAGCAGCGGAATCATGCTCTCGCCCGCCCGCGTCACAATGGACAGTTCTTTCATCCGTCTGTCCACATAACCGGTAATGCGGCTCAGCTGTTCCTCCGTCTGATCCGTTACCAGGGAATATTCCTTTCCCATCACGCGGAGCGTAACCTTGCGCTTTTCCACAAATGCCTCCTGTTACCTGGACAGCTTCTCAAATGTGTAGGTCTCGCCGTTTGTCTCAACGCGGATGCTCTTGATGACCTGCTGCTCATACGGCTTGTCATAGGCATCCCGGCTGACGCCGACCACATGGTCTGCGGTTTCCATTCCCGCCGTTACCTTGCCAAACGCTGCATAGCTGCCATCCAGATGCGGCGCATCCGCGACCATGACAAAGAACTGTGAACCGGCGGAGTTTGGCATCATGGACCTCGCCATGGAAAGCACGCCGCGGGTATGCTTGATGCTGTTTGCAAATCCATTCCTGGCAAACTCGCCATAGATGCTGTATCCGGGACCGCCCGTTCCAGTACCGGTCGGGTCGCCGCCCTGAATCATGAATCCGGGGATCACGCGATGGAAAATCAGGCCGTCATAATAACCGCTGTTTGCCAGCGAGACAAAGTTCGCAACGCTCTGAGGCGCCACATCCGGGTACAGCTCACCACTCATGGTTTCGCCGTTCTGCATCTCTATGATGAAAGTCGGGTTCATTGTGTTATTCCTCCCAATGGTTTTCAATATATCGACATGTCAGATGACAATAATCACTGAACTGGTAGTCACGGGCCCTGCCCGGCGGATTTACGGTTCAATCCCGCAGAATGTCAGGAAATTGCCGCTGAACAGGCGGCCGATATCCGCCTCAATGATCTCGTCGCTGAGCTCATAACCGGCTCTTGCGAGCGGCAGATAGTGATCTGAGAGAATCTCATGGATCTGCTCGCGGCGCTGAATCCAGCGGCCAAGCATCTCCTCAGGCAGGGTGGAAAAACTCGCCTGCGGCAGGAAGGAAAAGCCAAGCTCTGAAAAGGCCGCATCAACATTCTGAGGTGTGGTCACAGAGACCAGCAGGCGCGCCATGCCCCGGACCGCATGAATCAGGTAGGTTTCTGCCTCCCTGGCTGGGTAGAGCACGCAGTGCGCCGCCGGGAACTGCCGGAAAGTGCGCAGGAAGCGTTCCGCGTCCTTCGCCGTTTCAATGGAAAGATGCAGGACGAGATCCCGATCCTCCGCCATGGGCAGCAGGCAGTACCTGAGGAAGTCCTCCCGGTAGCCGTTCAGCTTGATCTGTCTGGTTCCAAGGCGCACAGAGGTCTCAAAGATCCGCGCCGCCTCATTTTCAAGGCTGATGCCGTACCGGCCCACCTGAACCTGTTCCGGGTCCACCCTGAGCACCGGCAGAAAGCGATTGTCCATATCCGAGGGATTTCGGGATGCGTTCATCGGCACCTCGATGAAGACGCGCTTTGCCGGCATGACATCAAGGATTTCCCTCAGCCATGCCTCCCTGCTGTAGCTCTTCTGCAGCGTGTCCGCATCCTCAAGGCTGCTCAGTGAGATGCCGACGGCATCAAAGGCCGCATAAAGCGCCGCCGCGCCCTCGGTAATCGGCGTCGGCTGATCCGCCCGGCCCAGCTGCGCGCCGCCCGGAAAGCTCCCGAGCATCGGGGAAAGTCCGAAATCATCCTCAAACGGATTGAATACCGCGATATCCACGATCTCGGCATGCCGGACGATCTGCTTTACACATTTTCTCAGGGACTGCTTGTCAGATAGAATCATCGTTATCCCTCACTGCTTTCCGGGATCGCATCCAGCATCTCCGCCTTCCTGCGGGTCATCTCATCCACGCGCTCAATGTACGTCTCGATATTGGAGACATTCGGCGCCCGCAGAATCCGCTGGTCCCGTCCCATAATCCGTTTGGATATGCCGCCCGCGCCCAGCGCCAGAACGCTGGCCGTTTCCTCCATGTTGTCTATGTTGTACCGGCAGATTTTACCCGGCAGAGCATACCCGACATTCTCAAGATTGGATGCCATGTATTTCTGCCGGTACAGGTAATAGGCCCGCATGCCAAGATCTGCCGCGCACGCCCGGCCTTCATCCGCCATCTGCCGGATCATCTCATCCACCCGCTGCTCATAGCGGATCTCGTGCAGCCTGGATGAGTGTTTGATCGCCAGGGTATGCACTGTCAGGCTGTCCGGACGAAGGTCACGGATGACGTCCAGCGTATGCCGGAACATGTCAAGGTTCTCCCCCGGCAGTGCGGTAATCGTATCCATGTTGATGTCCGTAAAGCCCATTTCCCTGGCCATGCGGTAAGCCAAAATGCACTGCTCCGCCGTATGCGCCCGGCCAATGGCTATGAGGGTCTCATCATTCATGGACTGCGGGTTTATGCTGATTCTGGTGACCGGAAAGCGCCGCATGACGGCCAGTTTTGCCCGGTCAATGGTGTCCGGTCTGCCGGCCTCAACCGTCCATTCCGTGATCTCAGGAAATGCCTCAGAAGTCTCAGATAAAAGGCGCTCCAGCTGGTCCGCCGTAAGGCTGGTCGGTGTCCCGCCGCCGATATAGGCTGTATGGACGTGCAGGCCATGCGCGGCAAGCAGGTCCGCCGTGCCGCTCAGCTCCCGCAGGAGGGCAGAGAGGTATGGCTCAACCAGGTGTCCGTCCCCGATTACCCCCGAGGAGAAGGAACAATAGGAGCAGCGCGTCGTGCAGAACGGAATGCCGATGTACAGATCGACGGTGTCAGGCGATACGTCCATGTATCCGTCCTGAGTATCCAATATCTCCTCAAGGAGCGAGACGCGCCCGGGGGTGACATCAAAGTCCGTAAGGAACATCTGCCGCGCCTCATCCCGCGTCCTGCCGCTTTCGAGCTGCTGGCGGAACAGGCGCGTCGGACGGATGCCCGTCAGGGAACCCCACGGGAGCACACGGCCCGTCGCTGATTTGAGTACCAGATATGCAGCCCGCTTGGCAAGCCGCTTGGTCAGGCGCCGGATTTCAACCGGTGAGCCCGGCTGCACCGGCTCTGTGAGGGTGCGCTCGTAGGACTCACCGCCAAGATTCAGCGTGACACTGGCATGCCAAAGGCCGCCTGATTCGCGCTGCTCATGGGAAAGCGTGCCTTTTATGGCAGCATCTGAATCAGGAGCTAAATCGTAGACAGCGGTGCCCTCGCCAAAGAACAGGCGGACGACATCGCCGAGATCATTCTGAAAGGCAGGGACGTTCGTCCGGATCAACAGCTGCATCGCTTACCACCACTGCTCATCGCCGATTGTCGTTGGCATGCCATGCCCCGGATATACGATCGTGGCTGCTGGCATCGCCTTGAGCCGCCGCAGAGAGGCCGCCATTTCCCTGTCACTGCCGCCCGGGAAATCTGTACGGCCGCGACCGCCCTGAAACAGTGTATCCCCGCTCAGGAGCGTATTATCGATGAGGAAACAGACGGAGCCCTTTGTATGGCCCGGTGTCGCCAGCACCGTGATATCCAGTCCAAGGAGACGCAGGTGATCGCCCTCCGAAAGGAGGTGATCCGCTGGCGGGAAGGTCAAGCCCACCCGGTAAAACAACGTCGACTGGTTCTTTTCGGGATCGGACAGCATGGGCGCATCCTCTTTGCTGATGTAGACAGGGATGCCCATTTTATGGATGTCATCAAGCGCCGTGATATGGTCAATGTGCCCGTGTGTCAGCAGGACTGCAGCGATTTTTTTCTCCTTTGTCACTGACAAAATATCCTCGATCGGCACACCGGGATCAACGATGATGCACCCTGCATCTGTTTCAATGATATAGCAGTTGACCTCGAGCATGCCGCCCGTTATCGTATGCAGAACCATCCTAAAATCCCTTCCTTGAATCCATGAGTATGGTCACCGGACCGTCATTGGTCAGGGAGACCTTCATATCCGCCCCAAAGATGCCGCACTCAACCGGAATGCCAAGGGCGCGCAGCTTTTCGCAGTAGCGCTCGTAAAGCGCCTTCGCCGCATCAGGGCGCTCCGCCTGATCAAAGCTCGGCCGGCGTCCATGCCGCGCATCGCCCAGCAGCGTAAACTGGGAAATGGCCAGAATGGAACCGCTGATGTCCAGAATGGAGCGGTTCATCTTGCCGTTGTCATCCTCAAATACGCGGAGATAGGCCGTCTTCTGGACACAGTACTCAACGTCCGCATCGGTATCGCCGATCTCTGCGCCGCACAGGACCATGTAGCCATGGCCGCACTGCCCGACGGTTTTATCGTCCACCACGACCTCCGCATGCGTGACGCGCTGGATCACAAGCCGCATATATGCCTCCCTGGTTATCAACTGTCGTGAGACAGTGTACTGCCTTTGAACAGATGTCCAAAGGCAGTATCGTTTGCTTAGATTCGGAAGATGCTGATCGTATCCTGCCGCTTTTCAAGCTGCATGATCACCCAGTCAAGTTCCTTCTTGTTGCTGACCTGCAGCGTCAGTTCAATCGTGCAGGTCTGGTTGTCATTGTTCACCCTGGCCGCAACCGCCGTGACGGTAATCTTGAGCGCCGTCAGGTAGCTCATGATGTCCGCAAGCAGGTTATGCCTGTCCTGACAGAGAATCTGCAGGGAACCGTTGTAGAAGGCATTGGAGGTGTCCGACCACTCCGCTTGCACCCAGCGGGCAGGATCATGGGACGCGTTCACGTTGACGCATTCCTTCGAATGGACGGTTACCCCGCGGCCTCTTGTAATAT
>JAFSZW010000325.1 GCA_017458865.1 Clostridia bacterium | reverse complement strand
GACCTTATGTCCGGATTGAGGCGGTATCTGTCGCACAGGGATGCGGCACGGATACCCGGGGCAGGCATCTGTATGTGAGCAATTACCGGGTGTATTACTGCGAATACTGAGCGGTCCTAAAGACCGGCAGGAAATGGGAGGAGACAGGCAAATTGGCAAAAGGACGGAAAAACGGCTGCCCGGTATCCGTGGCGGACTGGCTGATCTACATCATGGACAAGTCCCAGCTTACGGAAACCTGGGTGCGAATCTATGGACTGACATCAATGACGCGGACCATCTCCGGTGAGACGGAGGACAGTTCCGCGGACACGGATATCTGGTCGGAACCGTACATCACGAAGCGCTCCGGGACGATTGATCTTGAGGGCGTCAAGAAGGTTGTTGAGGCGACGGGTGAGATTGACCGCGGTCAGGAACTGCTGGATGACTATGCCGAGCAGGCCGGATGCGGCGCGGATGCGACGATTAAGATCATAGACCCGTATGGACACGGATACATACTCGACACCATTGTGACCTCGGCGGAGGAATCTGCGGACAGCGCAGAGCAGAAGCGGTCGTGGTCGCTTGAGCAGGTCGGCGAGGCGGAGGTCATTCCCTACGTACAGATCACCGGGGTCAGGCTTGTCAGGGGCAGTGAGCAGATAGAGACGCTTGAGATGACTGCCGGCGGCGGACAGGAGATTCTTGGCATCCGGTTTGAACCGGAGAACGCATCCAACCGGCGGTTCAGAGTGAACAATTCAAAGCGTGCAGTGGTCCGCGTGAGCGACATCTCCGAAAACGGATTTGTCCTGACGCCGGTTGGCACCGGTACGGCCAATGTGACCGTTACCACAGTCAACAACGGTGAGCGGGCTCAACTGACCGTGAATGTCAGCGCGCAGTCAGATGGCTGATAAAAATGAATGAGGGAGACAGCAATGGAGAATATCCTGGATTTTGATCTTTTCCTGAAGGAAAAGGAGCATAGGACCCTGATGGTCCGTATACTTGGCGAGGAGTACAGCATTCCCGCGACCATTCCGGCCATTGTCCCGCTCAAGATGGCCCGCGCAGAGCGGCTGCGGGATATGGGCCTTCGCAATGCGGAATATACCCGGCTGATCTTTGAGGCGGCGGATGCCATGTTCGGGGAAAAGCAGGTGGACCGCTTTGCGGATCGCATTTCCGCGCAGGAACTGGCCCTGCTGATTCAAAAGTGCTTTGAATGGATAAACGGCAGTCCGGAGGCGCAGGAAGGGGAGCTGCTCACGGATGAGCAGTCCCGCAGCTCGTTGCCGGGCAATGCCTCAAAAAAGTAGATCTGCTCTGTCTGTTCGATGCCGTAGAGGCGGACTTTTTCCGCGATTACGGCATCGACCTGACAGAGCAGATAGACAGGATGAGCTGGCGCCGCTTTCTGGTCCTGTGCCGGAATCTGTCGCCCTATGGCGCCGTCGCAGTCCGCATTCGCGCCATGGAGGACAGGGAGATTCCGGCAGAGACGGATTCACCGGAGGCAGCGCTGGCGGCTGAGGCCTTCTTCTCATCCGTAGTCGCCATCTGAGTGCTTTCGGAAAGAAAAGCTGCCGCAGAATCTGCCAGGCAGGTCCGGGCAGATTGCTTGTTTCTGTAACAATGAAATAAACATCCTCCCGGAACACCAAAGCCGCACAGATTTGCATTGACATTGGTCATAGTGAGCGCTTCGGGGGTTCCGGAATGTCATGCAGGACGTGCCAGCTATACAGGATGGAGCTTTTTTGACTGGCTGGAGTAACTGAGGGCGCGATGCTTAAGTTCGAAATGCCGACATCCCCGGACGATGTGCATTCCCGAGCGTGCATCAGGCCAGATAAAAAAAGCGCTGCCCGAAGGCAGCGCCGGAAACCATGTGCCTGCTTTCTGATTCTGACAGGCGTGAGCATTTCCCTGCAACAGGGAAACGGGCATTGACTCAGTTGGTATAGCTCACTTTGGCAGTATCTCTGGTTGTGGGAGACGTTTCAACATCCACGTCTCTGTAGCCGATGAGCAGAACGGCGACAGCAGAGAGGCTGGTATCCACGTTAAGGAGGCCGCAGATCTCATCATGCCGATCACCGTTCAGTGTCATGGTCGGGGCGGAGACGATCTTGGTACCGTATCCCAGCGCATTTGCGGCATTGACCATGTTCTGGCAGGCCAGTCCGCAGTCAAAATGCGGGTCAGGGGACTTGCTGCTGCTGTCCATGTAGATGACAATCGCAACAGGCGAATCACCGACGGATGCCTTGGCACCGGAGGCGCCGGCAGGGGGCATTCCGCTCGGGGCGTCCTTTGCAGGGACATCTGCACCGGCTGGCGGTGTCATTCCGCTGGGCGGCATCATCCCGCCGCTGCTGATCTCAGCCATGACCTCTTTGTTGGTTACAACGGCAAAGAACCACGGCTGCTGGTTGATGGCGCTCGCAGTTGAGAATCCTGCATTGACGATCGCCTCAAGGTCTTCCTGCTTTACCGCTGCATCCGTAAAGGCCTGAGTCGTTACGACGGTCTCAGCAAGGGCGGAGCATGCGAGGAGCATGAGGGCAAAAAGAAGCACACAGACTTTTTTCATAAGGCAAAACCCTCCCAAAAATAATCAGGTAAACGTGTTTCCGGGTAAAGTATATAATAGTACGCTTAAAACAACCTGAAAACGGAGATATTTGAACGGACAAATGTGCCGGTTCAGGTAAAAAACAGGCCCCAGGCATTATGCATCCATGCCTGTTCGTTCCACGGTGTGTCAGGATTTAACAGCGCGGACACACCGGAAAAGATGCCCCGCAGCCAGGCTGCGGGGCATCTTTTTTGTTTTCCATGAAAAGGCATGCAATGGGGGAATCAGCCGTTGTGACTCTTCGTGCGGGCAATGACGATCACGGCCAGCACAAGGAGTGCTGCAAATATGCCGTAATAGATGAATCCGGTTGTGTTATTGCCGGATTCGGCGCCGAAATCATCCGGCATGAATCCGGGGCCGCCCATGCCGCCAGGACCTGGCATGCCACCCATATGGCCCAAATGCTGTCCGTTTTCTGCAGATGACTCACTATTGGCATTATCTGCGGCAGGCTGCGCTTCAGGAGAAGGATCCGCATTGTCAGCGGCAGGCCTGGATGCAGATGCATCATCGGCATTCTCCGTGCTTTCAGCGGCTGCAGCCGGGGCGGTTTCATTTGCAGGTGCTGTCTGTTCGTCCGGGGTATCTGCGCCCGCATTGACGGCATCTGAGGCACCTGAGGCATTGGAGTCAGGAGTGCCGGCAGTTGTTCCCGGGAATGCGGGCATTGAGCCAAAGGATGGCGGGCCTCCCTCGCCGCCGGGACCGCCGTTTCCGTTGTCCATGGAGCCCATGTCGGAGATGGTGATGTCGCTGGCATCGATCAGTGCAGAGCTGTCCTCAGTCTGTCCGGCTGTCGTGGACGGAATGGTGCCATTCAGCTGGCCGAGGATGCTTTCGCTGCGCTTTGCGACAAATGCCTGCAGAGTTTCAATGCCCTTGTCAAACTCGTCCACCGTGTAAAAGGCCGTCGGATCTGACTCAAGGTAGGAACGGATCATCTCAGAGACGCGGGTGATTTCAGACGCCAGCCAGCCGCTTTCAATGGTGTCTGCGATGAAGCTGGCATATGCCTCGTGATAGGCATTGAGACTGTCCTCATCGTCGAAAATCCAGGCAACCAGCGGACGATCTGAGGTGTTGCCGCCGCTGACCGGTGAGTCGATGGGGGAATTGACGATGCTGGTTGCACCGGAGCCGGAGGAAAAACCGCCGAAACTGAGATTGTAGTCCCAGGGGAGGATGCTCAGCTGCCCGTCCTCTTCATACAGGTAATAGTTGTGCACCAT
>JAFSZW010000324.1 GCA_017458865.1 Clostridia bacterium | reverse complement strand
TTTCCTGGATGCCAGCGTCCGGTCGATGCACTCTTTCATGTACGTCGGATGACATTCATTAACCTCGGTTACGTAGACTGTCCCGTAACTGTTTCCCTTGATTCTGGCTGCATCATCCGCCTTCTTGCCGCCAGCAATGATGACCACCTTTTCGCCGTTCACTGAGTGGATATACAGTGCCTCGCGGCCCCGGTACTTTCCAAGCTTGCTGCGGCCCGCAAAGATATGCATGAGCCCGAACCCGTTGCTGTCGATGATGTTCATTTTCACCGCTGCGGTACTGACGCCGCCGCACAGATGCAGCTTGTCCGGATGCACATCAAGCGCACACGCCCAGGCAATCAGGTTGATAATGTTCTTGCCCGCACGTTTACCACCCTCCGCCACATTCAGCCAGCTGTTCCGGGAATCAGCAATATACCTCGCCTGATCCTCTGTCAGCGGCGCATATGGAATCATATTCATCACTCCCTTTCCCATCCCGGCCGCTCTGTGCCGGTGCAGTTCTGTTTCCCGTCCATCTGAGCAGATCCCTGCTGGCCCTGGGCATACAATGCAGCAGATCCCAGTTAGCGGCGCTTTATCAGGCTCAGGTGCGGCCCTGTTTCGTGTTCTTTTCCGTATCCTGGCCCGCTGTCAGTGACTCTATGGTGCGTACGGGAAGCGGCCGGTTGATGAGATCCGCCAGGGCCAGCATCTGTTCATTGGACTCCCGGATGATGTTCTCGCCGATTGGCGCCTCCGGATGGTCACTCTGGCCCAGCATGTTCTTGCCAAGAAAAATGGCCATCATGGAGCTCGTCTTTGAGAGCATCAGCTGATTCCTGCGCAGGGCGATCTTTACCGGACCAACCTTCTGCTTGTAGATCTGTTCAAAGCTCATGCCGTATTCACGCTGGCACCACGCGTCCAGTGTTTTGTGATCTATCCCGCCAAAGTGATCACAGATATCCTGCTCTGTACAGGCCAGCTGGCAATACATCTCAAAGGCATTCTTGTCGATCTTTGTGCTGTCATCCACAGACCGTTTCCTCCCTTCTGCAGGTTTTGCATCGCTGCCAGCAGGCACCCGGCCCCGTCCAGGTGGATCAGTTGATCAGCGGCCGGCAGGGAATCTCCATCGCCGTCAGCCTGTTGTACTTTTCCTGCATGTCTTCCTCGTTGATGCAGTCAATCACCAGCTGATAGCGATCACACGCCCCGTTTCCATCCCCGTCCGGCGGAATCAGATCCTCCATTGCTGCGCCGTCCGCCGCATCCGGGTTCAGGCCAAACAGCTCCGCCATGTCCATCGTCTGCGACAGATCTGAAAGCAGCTCACCCAGTGTCGTATCATCCCATGGCGTCTCCATGGTCGCCTGATTGTGCTCCACCATATAGGCGTCCCGTTCCTGCGGCGTCAGGTGATCCAGCCGGATCACCGGCACTCCGCTGTCCGGCACCGCGACTATCTTTTCCCTGACAAGGGCGCGCAGCGCTTCAAGGCGGCCGTGCCCCTCAACAACCCAGGCCTCGCTGCCCCAGATGCCGATCGGGTCAAGGAAGCCAAAGGTCAGACTGCTGTTCCGGATGTGCGCAATCTGCTCCTCCGTGTGCACTTTCGGATTCCGGGGATTTTCGTGAAACTCACTCAATTGTATCCCGCATCCGGTATTGACCCATTTGATCTCCTTCATCCTGCGCTCCTTTCGCCAAGGCCGGCCATCATCTCCTGAATCTCGGCATTCACCATTGCCTCAAGGGTTTCAATGTCGAGCGTAAACCCTTTTTCTTCAAGCAGGTCCCTGACATACTGAAGTTTCTCAGAGCCCCGTCCTGCGCCATACAGCTTCTCTGCCGCATAGACGGCAATGTGGACCCAGGTTCTGAGCATTGCCTGCTGATCCTCGTTCGTCCGGGTCCTTACCATGTGCAGCACGCTTGCCGCCATGACCGTCAGAAGAACGGACAGCAGCAGGGCAACAAGCGGTGTAAGATCGATAAAGTTCTCCATTTTATCCTCCATTCCATCTGCTGTTTAGTCAACTGATTTGCATCCCCTGTCACCCGTCTGCAGACGGCGCCTGTTCTTTTCCCGGACTGTTGCCGGATGACAGCCACTTTTCAGCAACAGAGTTGCCGGAGTAGGCGACGAACACCACCGCGGCAAAATCCGTATAGCTGCCGAAAAGAGACGCCGTCTGCGAAAAGTCCCCAGGTGGATCATGCCATAGAGGCTCATTGCCGCCAGCGCCGTGACCGCAATGAGCACCATCATGACCATGATCTTTGAGAACTGCACGTATGATTTTCCGAGTTTCATTGGCGCCTCCCGTCATCTGTGCAGGAGATACTCGTTGATTTCCTGCAGCGACTTGCTCAGCTTGTCAAGCGAATTACCATTGACCAGATGCGACAGGATGGAGAGCTGAGATCTCAGAACCAGCGTCATCTTTTCACAGTAAACATCCGACCGCCGTTCCATCTCAAGCATCCG
>JAFSZW010000323.1 GCA_017458865.1 Clostridia bacterium | reverse complement strand
GTGCATTCAGATCATACCATTCCCAAATGGACGCCGTCCTTTCAATATACAGAAAGAGATCATTGACGAAAGGATGGATTGCCGGTTCCTGTTATGCTCATTTCCAAACACCTGTATTCAGTACCGCATCCTGAACGAAAACCTGATCCCGTATACCGGAAACAGCCCGGATGCGCAATCATCCGGGCTGTTTCGATGAGATTTTAATATCCAAGGTTTACCCGCGCCTCATCCGGGGAGATGCTGCGGGAGATCATGCCCTGTTCAAGCATCCAGTCGATATTCTCCTGCCAGCAGGCGTCTGACTGGGAAAGGAACGGCGCATCCGGGGTTTCCATCAGCGGCAGCAGCGTGCTGAGGCTCTGGCGCTCCACGTTTTCAGAGAGCGGAAAGTTCTCGGCATTCTGGTTTTCAAGCAGGATGCGGAGCGCTTCCTCAGGATCGGCCTTCGTGTCCTCAAAGCCGCGGGCGGAGGCTCTCAGGAAAGCCCTGAGGGTATCAGGATCCTGCTCAATGGACTTATCCGAGGCCAGGAAAATGCCCTCATAGTAGCTGGGGACACCGTATTCGTAGAGCTCAAACCAGCTGACCGAGAACCCTTCCTCCTCAAGCTGGGGAACCTCGTGGTTGATGGTGCAGCCAATGGTCGCATCCACATTGCCGGTGGTCATGGAACTCATGAGATCAAAGCCGACATCAATGAGCTTCACATCATTGAAGTCTGCGCCGACAGAGGACATGATGCTGCGAATCATCGCCTCGGAGAGCTCGGTTGCAGCATAGCCTACAGTCTTCCCGACCAGGTCGGCAGCCCCATGGATGCCCTTATCTGTCAGGGACAGCACGATGTTCAGCGGTTTCTGCACAACTGCGCCAATGGACTTCACCGGCACTTTCTGGTTGGCTATAACCTCTATGACATCCTGCTGGTAGTAAAGGCCAATGTCAGCACGTCCTGCGGCAACCAGGGATATGGCGTCATTGACGTTTGCCGGAAAGCGCAGGTTGATTTTCAGTCCCTCCTCGGCATAATAGCCCTTCTCCATCGCCACGTACATAAAGGCATGCAGTGCGTTCGGATACCAGTCAAGCACCACATCCAGTTCCCTGAGCGGTGCCGTCTCCGCTGAGGCGCCTAACGCCAGCAGCAGGCAGCAAAGTAAAGCGATTGCGTATTTCTTATAGCGTTTCATCAGGTAATCTCCCCTCATATTGTCAGGCACAGCGGGCTTGGCTGCAGCTTATCAGAGTTCGCCCCGCCAGCGAACCGTCTTCTTTTCAATCAGGCTGACCAGTCCCACCGCCAGCATGGCGACGACGGACAAAATGACAATCGGCGCGAACACGCCTGCCCCATCCAGCTGGGTCATCATGCGGCGGGAAAAGTAGCCAAGGCCGCTTTGCGCCCCCAGCCACTCGCCTATGGCTGCCCCTATGATGCTCAGGGGGACCGCCATCTTGACAGCAGAAAAGAAGTACGGGAGGGCGCATGGTACCTTGATCTTCATAAAGATGTCCCGTCTGTTTGCACCAAATGTCATCAGCAGCTCCGCCATTTCCACGCGGGCGGACTGCAGGCCGTCATAGACCGTTATGGTAATCGGAAAGAAGGTAAAGAGCACTGTCACCAGCACCTTGCTCCAGATGCTGTATCCAAACCACAGGACAAACAGCGGCGCAATCGCCGTCGTCGGAATGGTCTGCGAGGCAACCACCAGCGGATACAGCGCCTTGCGGCAGATTTCGCTGCTGTCCATGAGGACAGCCAGCCCGAGGCCAAGCACCAGCGAGATGCCGAGGCCTATGCCTGTAACCTGCATTGTTGCCGGCAGATGGACCAGGAACAGGATATCCCACAGTTCCCACAGGCGGACAAGGATCTGCCAGGGTGTGGGCAGAATATAGGCCGCATTCACTTTCATGGCGCCAAGCTGCCAGCCCATCAGGAGGAGCAGCATGAGCACCGCGGCCGGCAGATTGCCTTTGTTTGCCTTTTTCACAGGTTCACCTGCCTTCTCAGCCGTTCAATCAGATCCTCACGCAGGGCAAGCACCTCAGAATTGGCCAGATCGGCGCGGGTGCGCGGCTGCGGCAGCGGTACCACGACCTCCTGCAGCGTCCTGATGGGCGTGCTTACCACAACCAGCACGCTGGTCGAAAGGAACAGTGCCTCATCCACGTCATGCGTGATGAACAGAATGGTTCTGGGATGGCGCTGCCACTGTGCCATAAGCCATTCCTGCATGCTGATGCGCGTCAGATAATCAAGTGCGGAAAAGGGCTCATCAAGCAGCAGCAGCTCGCTGCCCGTCAGCATGGTCCTGGCAAAGGCCGCCCGCTGGCGCATGCCGCCGGACAGCTCATCCGGGCGCTTGTCCCGGCAGCCGGCAAGGCCAACCTCTGCAAGCGCCGCGTCGATCTTCTCCTGCTGCTCTTTTTTGCTCATTCCCCCGCGCAGCTCAAGTGGCAGTCCGAGGTTTTCCCCCACCGTGCGCCATGGAAAGAGCATGTCCCGCTGGGGCATGTAGCCGCAGTAGTGTTTCTGCCCGGCAATGGGCTTACCGT
>JAFSZW010000322.1 GCA_017458865.1 Clostridia bacterium | reverse complement strand
CTTGGCTGCGTACTGGATGCGTTCAAAAATGACCCCAGGATTGATCCGGAACAGATAATCCTGTTCGGAGAGAGCCAGGGAGGTTTTGTTTCTACCTATACTGCAGGCGTCCGGCCGGAAGACATCGCCGGACTTATTGTCCTGTATCCGGCTTATGTGCTGCAGGATGACAGCCATAACAGAAATCCCGATCCTCAAAACGGACCTGAAGTGTCAAACTTTATGGGGGTCAGGATTGGCAGAATCTATGATGTTGACGCTCAGTCCTTTGATATCTACCAGATCATGGAAGCATACAAAGGAAAGGTGCTGATCGTTCATGGTACAGCGGATTCCATTGTACCTCACGCCTATTCCGAAAGGGCAAGAGACACTTTTTCAGATGCGAAGCTAATTACCATTGACGGCGCAGGACATGGGTTTTATGGCGCGGCAATGGAAACAGCCAAGCAGGAGGCTGTCTCGTTCATCCATGAAATACTGAGGTAGTGATTCGCACCGGATGCATGATTGAAGATGCCGATAATCCGCTGTGCAGCGAATGTATGATTTCCAGAACTTTGTATCCGTATGGGGATGAGATCAATACACAATGTTTTTGAATGAAAGGAGAGATATCGCGATGAAGAAACTTCAGTTCGCCAGCATCATTCTTGTTGTCTGCATGCTGTTTTCCTTTGCTGTTTTTGCAGAGGGAACGATTACCACCACAGGCGGATATACGATTGACAGAGGCGCATTGCCGTACCTGACGGAAGATGAATCCGCGCCGATTGTCTACTATATCTCTGACATCTCGGCAGAGTCGCTGGTTTCAGCCTATACGGCGCTGGGTGTGGAGCTGAACGGCAGGATCGGCGTTAAGATGTCTACCGGTGAAAGCACACGCAGCAATTATCTGAGGCCTGCCCTGATTGGCGATCTGGTGCAGCGCCTCAATGCCACTATTGTGGAATGCAACACGGCATACGGCGGCAACCGCGCATCTACTGCAAAGCACCGTCAGCAGGCCAGGGATAATGGACTGCTGGACATTGCAGAACTGGATATCCTGGATGAGGAAGGCAGTATGGAATTGCCCGTTGAGGGTGGACAGGTGCTGTCCGTCGATTATGTGGGCACGCACTTTGCGAATTATGACAGCTATCTGGTACTGAGTCACTTCAAAGGACATGCCATGGCGGGCTTTGGCGGGGCTATTAAGAACATTTCCATTGGCTTTGGTTCTTCCATGGGCAAGGTCTGGATTCATTCCGGCGGTACGCGCACCAGTGGCGGGATATTCGGGGAACAGGATCCCTTCCTTGAAGCCATGGCAGACGCAGCAAAAGGCGTCAACGAGTATATGGGCGACAACATCCTTTACATCAGTGTGCTGAACCGTCTGTCTGTGGACTGTGACTGTGATGGAAGTCCTGCTGAGCCGGACATGCATGACATCGGCATCCTGGCATCCACCGACCCATTGGCGATTGACCAGGCGGCGATTGATCTGGTGTATGCCATGCCGGACAGCCAGAGCCTTATCACCCGCATTGAGAGCCGGAACGGTCTGCACACGCTTGAGGCAGGCGAACAGATTGGCCTTGGCAGCCGCTTCTATCGGCTGAACGTTATCGGAGAATAAACCATGTGGGACTGGATTACGAGGGAAGCGATCTACCTCTGGTACTACCTGGATATCCAGGTCCGGCAGATCGCGCCAT
>JAFSZW010000321.1 GCA_017458865.1 Clostridia bacterium | reverse complement strand
GCGAAGCTGCTGTACAATCAGGAAACAGAGAACGAGCTTCCCCAGGTTCGTGAAATCCGGATTCTCTCCGCCTATGCCTTCGCGGTCAGTGAGCAGAACGCGGATTGCGGCACGATTGTCACGGCACCGACCTGCGGCGCCTGCGGCATTCTGCCGGCAGTGCTGCGCTATGCGCAGGAGATCAACGGTTTCTCAGATGAGGTAATCCTGCGCGGACTGGCTGTTGCGGGGCTTTTTGGCAATATCATCAAGCGGAATGCCTCGATTTCCGGTGCAGAATGCGGATGCCAGGCGGAGGTAGGTTCTGCCTGCTCCATGGCTGCGGCAGCGCTGGCTTATCTGTACGGCCACAATACAAATCAGATCCAGCATGCGGCGGAAATCGCGCTGGAGCATCACCTTGGACTGACGTGTGATCCGATCTGCGGCCTGGTGCAGGTGCCCTGCATCGAACGCAACGCGGTTGCTGCCCGCCGGGCCATGGATGCCTGTGATCTGGCCAGCTTCCTGGGAGACACGCAGCGTATTTCCTTTGATATCGTTGTCCGGACAATGTATGAAACGGGAATCAGCATGAACCAGCGCTTCCGCGAGACTGCGGAGGGCGGACTGGCCAAAATGTTTGAGCGCCGCAGAAAGTGAGGGCTCATGCCCGCTCTGCTTGAAATCAATGCTGGTTTTTGCCTGAGAGGAACCGCAGGCGACAGGAACACGTTACAGCCCAATGCCCGTCAGGGGCTGGACAGGTGCTGCAGCTGATGAAAAACAGCAAAAACAGAACCACATACCGGTTTCCGGTATGTGGTTCTTTCATTTGCCAAAGGCTCCGTGCCGCTGCGCATGATGCGTCGGCAGCAGGATAGAACAATACACTGGTTTACATAATACTATAAAAAATATAGTGGCAAAGAAACATCTGCCTTCTTGTTAAATTATCGCATTGTACTAAAATAGGCATGCACAGGAAGAAGATTCTGCTGCGCCGCGGCAGGGGGACAGATTGGGATCCGGTGTAATGCCAGCGGCAAAACAACTGCGTTAAAGGTCAAAAAACCTGAAGGATATTGAAAATGAAGTATATTTTTGAACCAGTGAAACTGAAACATCTGAATGCAAAGAATCGTCTTGTACGTTCCGCCACGTGGGAAGGCATTGCTGCCCCGGACGGAAGTCTGACGGAGGAGGTCTATTCCATCTATGATGAACTGGCAAAAGGCGGGGTGGGAGTCATTATCACCGGCTTTACCAGTGTGGCGGCGAATGATCACTATTTTGACGGCATGATGCGTCTGTGTGATGACCGCCTGATCCCTCAGTACCGGTGCCTGACCGATCTCATCCACAGACAGAATACCGCTGTCATTGCGCAGCTGGCCCTTGGCGCATTTTACCGTCCGGCGGAACTAGACCTTTTCCGGCAGGCTGAGCCGGATGAAATGACCCTGGATGAGATTCACCAGGTCCGGGATCAGTTTGTCGCGGCGGCGGTGCGGGCCCGGAAGGCAGGTTTTGACGGCGTACAGATCCATGCGGCGCATTTCTTCTTTCTGAGCCGGTTTATCAGCCCGGCAGTCAATCACCGTCGGGATGCGTATGGCGGCTCCACCGAAAACCGGGCAAGGCTTTTGCTGGAGATCCTGCGGGTCATTCAGGAGGCTGCACCGGAGCTGCATGTGACAGTTAAGATCAACTGCAGCGATTTTACCTTCGGCGGACTGAACGAAGCAGAGAGCATGAAAATCTGCAGACTGCTGTCCGATGGCGGAATCGACTCCATTGAAGTCAGCGGGAACGGAACATCCGTATCCGGCATCCGTCCGCATCAGAATGAGGCATACTTTGTCGAGTTTGCGGCCAGACTGGCAGAAGAGGTTCCGACGCCTGTCATCCTGGTGGGCGGACTGCGGGCCAGGGATACCATGGAAGCCGTGCTGAACAACACAGGGATTGAGATGCTTTCCCTGTCCAGGCCGCTGCTTCGGGAACCGGATCTGCCCCGGCGGCTGGATGAGGGAATCACGCAGGTTTCCAAATGTGTCTCCTGCAACCGCTGCTATTCGTCGCCATCTCACAAGTGCATTTTCAGGAAAGACCAGACCGTGCACCTGTGATCCGGCACGGATTGGGAATACGGACACACAGATCGGAAATCCCATGGATTTTAATAAAATGAAGGAGTACTGATTTCAATGATGTTTAAACTGGATGTGGCTGCAAAACGCGGCGTGATCCTGAACGGCGTGCTGTTTCGAAAAAATGAAACGCGAACCGCGGATACAGTCATGATCGCGATTACGGGCATCCATGGCAATTTCTATTCAAACACCTTCTATTACAACATCGGAGATACCCTCAACGCTGGAGGCATCGACTTCATCTATGCTCAGACAAATGATGCCTTCGGGCAGATACAGACCATCAACCTTCATACAGGCCGGCAGGAACTTATCGGCTCCTGGAATGAGCGCTTTTCCTATACCGAT
>JAFSZW010000320.1 GCA_017458865.1 Clostridia bacterium | reverse complement strand
CGTCCGGACGTTTCGCTTGTAGGATGGGTTTATCAACTTTCGCTTTTTCCATGGTATTCAAGACACAGCATGGTCATGTCATCGAACTGCCTTGCATTGCCCACAAAAGTCTGCACGTTCGTCTTAACATCGTCAAGGATTTCTTCCGGTTTTGCGCCTGATAAATGGTTCAGGGTATCCTGAAGTCTTTGCATACCGTAGAACGTCCAGAAATCCAGTCCGTTCTTCTATACCAGCTGTGCAAGGGTACGCAAAGAGAAATGGATGCTAGAGTTGACTGATATGAGGGCCTTTTCAAGAACTGTCACACCGTTCTAAGGTGAGGTGAATTGTGTTGTCCGCGTATGCGGAATCGTTGCCTTTTTCTGTCTGCAGATCGGGCATCATTCCGATGGTCAGAAGGTCGAGATGCAGACATGCTGATCCAAATTCATGATTGCTTTTTCTCATAAAATCTTTGCCTCGCCAGATGACGGGGCAAAGGCTCTGAGTTTCTGATTAATGCACGGGATCAGGCCTGGGCAGTTATTCCGTTTCGCGGTTAAGATACCGCCACAGGGTGCTCCGGCTGATCTCAAGCTGTCTGGCCGCTTTTGACTGGTTTCCGCCGCATGCATCAAGGACGGACAGGACGGCATCCCGGGTGATTTCCTCCAGTGTTTTTCCTGTGGTGCTGATGCAGTTTTCACCGAAAATGGTTGTGTAGGCGGTCTTGCTGTGCATCTGACGTTCCCGGCCGAGCAGCTCCGCGGTATCGCTGCTGCGGATATAGGAGGATTCCGTAATGGTTGCAAGCTCGGTCAGGACATGCTTGAACTGGATGTAGTTACCGGGCCAGTCGTATGACTGGAGGAGACGGGAGGAATCCGGATCCGGCCCGATAATCTGTTTGCCGGTATTCATATTCAGATGGGCAAGGTACAGACTGGCGAGGGATGGGATCTCATCCCGGCGGCTGCGCAGCGGGGGCATGGAAAGGACAAGACAGCTTACCCGGTTCAGAATGAGCGAGGGTGCCTCAGGCAGTGCAGCGTTTTCATGGCTGTCTGTTGAGAAGATAAGCCGGATTCTTGAGGAAAGGTTTGTTTCGGTCAGAGCAGCCAGGAATTGTGTCAGCCTGCGGCCGCTTACGGTTTCAAGGTGCTGGAAATAGACGGTAAGATCCCTGCCGTTCAGAGGGGAGCTTTCGTGGGAAAACAGGTAATCCCAGCTCTTGTCCGGAATCAGGGCACAGTCTACAGTGAACATGGGTGAATGGACAGACTGGCTGTTCAGATAGATGGCGCGCGCGATCTGTTCCTTGCCCGAGCCTGTCTCGCCTGAGATCATAACCGGCCGCCTGGTTCTGGCCATCTGACGAAGGCGCTCCTCCATTTCACCCATGGAGCCGCTGACACTGAAAAAGCTGTTGCGGAACAGGTGTGCACATTCCGTCTGTGTGACGGCCCGGATGCCGATGTTTTTTTCCTTAACCGAGATGGTGTAAGGCTGGAGATGGAAAAGGATATCGTTTCGGCCGGCGATACGAATGCGCTGTCCGGTGACTTCAAACAGTCCGGTTTCCCGTTCATAGAGAAACTTGTGCGGATGATGAGTGCCGACACTTTTGCTGTGTGTCTGCAGGAGGGTCAGCAGCTGGGGCGGGAGCTCACTGAAACTGGTATACAGGACCTCACCGTTATCATTCAGGACGATCAGGGGACATCCGAGCTCCGAGACATATTTCTGCAGATAAAGGTTTTCACGGCGGATCTTGCCAAACGTCTGGTGGAGAGAAACCGCCTGGTCGAGCGCATCCCGGATGCTTTCAGAACCGGAGGTGATGAGGAATGCATCAATATTGAGCTCACGGGCTATGGTATGCGTGATCATGTCGCAGATCACTTTCTGGGGCCCTTTTTCTGAAATGGATCTGAGGACACCGGCTACCTCGGATTCGCTGCGTACAGTATAGATGTCTGCCTCAATCTGCAGAAGGTCACACAGAACGTGCGCAGTGCGTGTAATGTCAGGAAAGCCGACAATGGCATAGTGGCCTGCGTAATTGCTGACCATCTTGACCGTTCTCAGCAGGTCATATACAGATATGCGGATTGAGATGACCGGCAGATGGCTGACAGCGGCAATCATTTCAGCGGTTCCACCGCGGGAAATGATGACGTCATAGTAGACATTTTCCAGATTTCGGACAAGCTCAACACCTTCCGCAAGATTGGCGGTATAGGCATCCAGACTGATCTGCGGATACTGCTCCGCCTCTTTCAGCATGGCTGTCCGCATGCCCTCATAAGGCGCGATGCAGAGAATTCGAATCTGACTCTGTGCCATGGCAGAACGCCCTTTCTGGTTTTTTTGAATTGTATCAAATTAAAACATGCCCTGCAAGGGATGAAATGGACAGGATTGAAGCAGATATTTCGAAATGATGGCTCCACTCAGGCGGGTACGGGAACAGAACAGAACCATATTTGCAGGCACTTCAGAGGATATTGGATAAAAGCGAAGTGGAAAGAAAGGAGGTGAACAGTCAGTAAGGCGTCATTTGTCAGAATGAAGGGATTGTGGCTTAAAACTGTATCATAATAAAACAGTAATGGAGGACACAAAAGGTATGTGTTTAAAAATAGAACAGTTTTTACAGCAAAAAACGTCGCAAAAATAGAAAATGTATCAAAGTTGAACACGTTTGCCAGGATATGAGGTTGGTTCATCTGTCGGTCATTGATATACTGTTGTCAACAGATGATGAGCCCGGAAAAGGATGAATCAATAAGAATCCTGGGAGGAGGAGAAATATGATCAGACTGCTGATCGTTGCAGATGATTTTACCGGAGGACTGGATACCGGTGTGCAGTTTGCTTCCAAAGGGATTCGGACAAGGGTTATCACGGATCCCTCCACCGATTTTGTGCAGGCAGCAGGAGAATGTGAGGTACTGGTTGTTGTTGCGGAAACGCGGCACCTCAGCCCGAAAGCGGCATATGATGCCGTGTTTGACGTGGTCAGCCGGAGCGCCCGGACCGGTGTTTCCTATATCTACAAGAAAACGGACTCAGCCCTTCGGGGAAATATCGGTGCGGAACTCAGTGCGGCGCTTGCGGCGAGCGGTGCCAGGCGTCTTCCATTCCTGCCGGCCATGCCGGCCCTCAGGCGGTGTACCATTGACGGCATTCACATGATAGACGGTGTTCCGGTCAATCAGTCGGTGTTTGGCGCGGATCCGTTTGAGCCGGTCAGGGAGTCCTCCGTTGAGCATCTGATCGCCCTTCAGAGCGATGTGCCAACCTGGCACGGGAAGGGCAGAATTCCGGAGGGTATTGAGGGCATCTGTGTGCTGGATGCCGCGACGGATGCAGATCTTGAGGCAACCGGCAGCCATCTGGCTGCGGATGGGGATCTCAGGGTCATGGCCGGATGTGCCGGGTTTGCCGGCGTGCTGCCGGAACTGTTGGGGCTCAGGATCGGGCAGAAACCGGAACTGCCGAGGATGGGAGACGGACTGTTTGTGCTGTGCGGCAGCGTGAACCCGATTACCACGCGGCAGCTGGATCTGGCTGAGCAGAGCGGTTTCAGGCGGATTCACATTTCGCCTGAGCAGAAACTCACCGAAGGATTCTTTGAAACCGCAGAGGGTCATCGGACACTGGAGGATTGGTGTCAGGCGACCGGCCAGGAGAAGTGGCTGATTCTGGATGCCAATGATGAGGACGGAACGAACGCAGCAAGCGCTCAGTTTGCTGCTGGACGGGGCATGGATATTGAAGCTGTCCGTGCGAGAATTTCCGCGGCGCTCGGGTCCATCCTGCCGGCGATCGTCGGTTGCAGTGTGCCAAGAACGCTGCTGATTACCGGCGGTGATACGCTGCTCCAGTGCATGAATCACATGAACATCCGGCAGGTTGACCCGCTGATGCAGGTTTTCCCGGGTGTGGTGCTCTCGCTGGTGGACTTTGGGGGACAGGTGAGACCGGTCATTACGAAGTCCGGCGGGTTTGGCGAGGAGACACTGCTGCTCAGGCTGCGGGAACTGCTTGAAAGCCAGGAACAGGCGTAGGATTTGCTGTTTGACTCAGGTAATCCGTCAGATGACGGGATAAATGAGGTCCATAAATATAACGAAGGAGAGGGTCCATCATGACATATCCGCTTCTTCCGGGACTTACCCCGGATGGTCAGATTTATGAAAACCGTGACATGGGAACGTTTGAGGCTTTCCTGCCGACAGGCGGTTATCCGACGGCCCATGCCCCTGCACTTGTTGAACTTGAGGACGGCACAATGCTCTGCTGCTGGTTTGCCGGCACGTACGAGGGCAGCGCGGATGTCCACATCATCTGTTCGAGACTGCCCCAGGACAGCACCAAATGGTCTGAAATCATTGAGATTTCCGGTGACCCGGAGCGCAGTGAACAGAATCCGTCGCTTTTCCTGAGAATGCCGGGTGAGGTCTGGGCCATGTACACGGCACAGAAGGACCGTGTGGCAGGCAAGGACAATATGCAGTTTACCTCCCAGATCCGCATGCAGCGGAGCCATGACGGCGGCAGGACCTGGGAACAGTATGAGACGGTGTTTGGACGGGAAGGCAGCTTCTGCCGGCAGCCCATTCAGGTTTTGTCAAATGGCCGCTGGATCTTTGCAAACTGGATCTGCACTGACAGTGTGGACGGGCTCTCCGGTGACCCGACGGTCTTCCAACTGTCGGATGATGAGGGAAAAACCTGGCGTCAGGTGGATATGCCTGAAAGCCGAGGACGTGTTCATGCCAATGTGGTAGAACTTGAGGACGGACACCTGGTCGCGTTCATGCGCAGCCGTGAGGCGGACAATATCTACCGGAGCGAATCCATGGACTACGGCGAGACATGGAGCGTTCCCGCACCGACGCCTCTGCCGAACAACAATTCCTCAATCAGCGCCATCAAGCTGCAGAGCGGACGGATCTGCATTGCCTACAATCCGACCTGCACGCCGGAGCCGGTTAAGGGCAAGGCGGCCTGGCCGGGACTCAGGTGTCCTGTGGCGGTCGCACTCTCTGAGGATGGCGGTTTGACTTTCCCGGTCATTCGCTGGATGGAACGCGGCGAGGGGTTCATGGGCGAGGAAAACAGGACCAATAACCGGCAGTATGAGTATCCGTACATCATGCAGAGCCGGAACGGCGATATTCATCTGGCCTATGCTGCGTTTACGCGCGCAGGCGTCAAGTATGTGCGTTTTACCGAGGCAGATGTACTCGGCGGAAAGCGTGAGCGGGTTGGCCTGTACAATCCGACTGCCGCGCAGTCAAGATAAAGACCGGAATCATTGAGGAGGAAAGACGATGTTGGACCGTTACAATCTGAAAATGCCTCATGCAGTCTATGGCGGCGTCAATGCCATGGACAACATTACCGAGATTGTCCGCGCACTGGGCTCAAAGAAGGTAGCCATGTTTACCGACCCGGGCATTGAGAAGACCGGACTGTTTGCCCTGCCTGAGGCAGCAGTCAAGGCCAGTGGCGCCGAGTATTATGTGCTTGATGATCTCCGGCCGGAACCGGATTACATGTCCGTCCAGCGCCTTATTGATGATTTCAAGCAGCGCGGTGCGGATCTCATCGTTGCCTGCGGCGGCGGCAGCGTCATGGACGCGGCAAAGCTCGCCAGCGTGCTGGTAACCGATGAGTACGGTGTCAAGGAACTGCTCGATAATCCGGGCATGGCCAGGAAGTGCGTGCCGATCGTCCTGATTCCGACGACTGCCGGAACAGGCGCCGAGGTGACGCCCAATGCCATCGTGGCGGTGCCTGAGAAGGAGCTCAAGGTCGGCATCGTCAATGAGAACATGATTGCCGACTATGTCATCCTGGATGCGCGGATGATCAAGAACCTCCCGCGGCCCATTGCAGCGGCGACCGGCGTGGATGCACTGGCCCACTGCATTGAGTGTTATACGTCCAATAAGGCAAACCCGCTGTCGGATACGTTCGCACTGCGCGGTCTCGATCTGATTCTGAACAACATCGAGAAGGCCTGCGATGATCCGGATGCAATGGATGCGAAGAATGCCATGCAGATTGCTGCATTCTATGGCGGCCTCGCGATCACGGCCAGCGGTACCACCGGCGTGCATGCCCTGTCCTATCCGCTGGGCGGCAAGTACCACATCGCACACGGCGTTTCCAATGCGATTCTGCTGGTGCCGGTCATGAAATACAACGAGCCGGTCTGCCGCGCCCGCTTTGCTGACTGCTATGATCAGTGCGCGCATGATGGCAGCAATCTGACGACTGTTGAGGAGAAGAGCGCCTGGATCATCCGGCGGCTTGACGAGATTGTGAAGCATCTGGATATCCCGACGAGCCTTAAGCCGTACGGTGTGCCGGAAGCGGATCTTGATGGTCTGGTTGAGGCAGGCATGCAGGTCAAGCGTCTCCTGGTCAACAACATGCGGGAGATTACGCCCGAGGCGGCAAGGGAGATCTACAAGTCTGTTCTGTAAAAAGCGGCAGTTGCGAGGAAGGCGTGGGTCCGGCCCCTGGCCGGCATGTCAATAAGGAATCAGGGACGCACAGCTGGACGGAACGCCCGGTGCGGTCCAAAAGAGAGAGGTATCAGAGATGAGAGTAGCAGACATTCATGGCATTATTCCCCCGATCCTGACCCCGATGAATGAGGACGAGAGCCTCAATCTGGATGAACTCAGACGGCAGATTGAACGTCAGCTTGAGGGCGGTGTTCACGGCCTGTTTGCCTTTGGCACCAACGGCGAGGGTTACATTCTCAGTGAGAATGAGAAGTACGCAGTGCTCGAGGCGATGATTGACCAGGTCAAGGGCCGCGTTCCGGTTTATGCCGGCACCGGCTGCATCTCGACGAACGATACGATTCGTCAGAGCGTCCAGGCGGAGAAGATGGGCGCGGACGTGCTTTCCATTATTACCCCGAGCTTTGCGGCAGCATCGCAGAAGGAACTGTATGACCACTATGTAAAGGTCGCGATGAAGGTAAATGTCCCGATCGTCCTCTACAACATCCCTGCCAGAACCGGCAACAAGCTGCTTCCTGAAACGGTCGCCAGGCTTGCAAAGGATGTCGATGTGATCATGGGCGCCAAGGATTCAAGCGGTGACTGGGAGAATCTGCAGGCCTATATCCGCCTGACGCAGGATCTGCCCAAGGATTTCCGCGTGCTTTCCGGCAATGACTCCCTGATTCTGCCGTCCCTCAAGGCCGGCGGTGCCGGCGGCATTGCGGGATGCGCAAACGTGTATCCGCATGTGCTGGCCTCCATCTACGATCTGTTCAAGGCCGGTAAGCTTGAGGAGGCGCAGGTTGCGCAGGATTCCATCGCCAGCTTCCGTGCAGTGTTCAAGTTCGGCAATCCGAATACGATCGTCAAGAAAGCGGTCAAGGCGCTTGGATACCCGGTCGGCGAGTGCCGCAGCCCGTTCAACTATCTGTGCGATGAAGGTATGGAAATGCTGCTGAAGGTCCTTGAGGAGAACAGGGCCAGAGGCATGAACTGATTGAGGAGGATACGATGAACAGGTTAGAGAAACCGATTCTTGGCATTACCATGGGCGATCCCGCGTCCATTGGGCCGGAGATTACCGTCAAGGCGCTCAGCCGTCCGGAAATCTACGATCAGTGCTGCCCGCTGGTGGTCGGTGACGCCTGCATGATGGAGCGCGCGCTCAAGGTTGCAGGACATGAGGAGATCAAAATCCATCCTGTCCATGCGGTCAGCGAAGCATACTTTACGCCGGGAACCATTGATGTCTTTGACATGCAGCTGGTGGATCCGGACAGCATGCCCATCGGCCAGGTTTCCGTCATGGCAGGCGAGGCGGCCTTCCAGTATGTGAAGAAGGTCATTGAGCTGGCCAACGCGGACGAGATCGACGGCACGGTGACCAATGCCTTCAACAAAGAGGCCATCAACAAGGCCGGCCATCACTACTCCGGCCATACAGAGGTGTACGCGCATTACACCAATACGAAGAAGTACACGATGATGCTGGCGCACCGCAATCTGCGCGTCGTGCATGTTTCGACTCATGTCTCCCTTCGCGAGGCTTGTGACCGGGTGAAGAAGGAGCGCGTGCTTGAGGTGATCCAGATTGCCAACCAGGCCTGCAAGGATCTTGGCATCGCGGAGCCCCGGGTAGGCGTTGCCGGACTCAATCCGCACAGCGGCGAAAACGGCCTGTTTGGACGGGAGGAGATTGAGGAGATCACGCCGGCCATTGAGGCAGCCCGCGCAATGGGCATCAACGCAGATGGTCCGGTACCGCCGGATACCATCTTCTCCAAGGCGCGCGGCGGCTGGTATGACATCGTTGTGGCCATGTATCACGATCAGGGGCATATCCCGCTCAAGGTTGTCGGCTTTGTGTACAACAATGAGGAGAAGAAGTGGGATGCGGTCGAGGGCGTGAACATCACGCTGGGGCTACCCATCGTGCGTGTCTCCGTCGATCATGGAACGGCTTTTGACCAGGCGGGGAAGGGCGTTGCCAATGAGCTCAGCCTGCTCAATTCCATCGACTATGCCATCCGGCTCTCCAAGAGCCGTCTGCAGAAAAAGCAGGCACAGTAAACTCGGCTTCCTGGGAGGTGACTCCCATCAGCAATATTTTACAATCCATACGGATTAGAAAGGACTCTATCATGAAAAAGACTCTGGCATTTGTCCTGGCTGCAATGATGCTGCTGCTGGTTGTTCCGGCTTTCGCACTTGATGCAGACCTGACTTTCGGCACCCAGGAAACCGGTACTGCCGGCTACACCTATGCAACCGCGATCCAGACCGTCATCCAGAAGGTGGACGGAATCAATGTTTCCCTGACCACCAACTCCGCCGGCAATGTTTCCTCTCCGTGGCTCATCCAGGACGAGGAAGCGGACCTGACCATGTCCAATTCCGCACCCGCGCTGTGGGCAGCCACCACGGGCATTGAGTCTGCCAGCGTTCCGGTATGCCCGGATGTCCGCTGCATCGCAGGCGGCCTCGGCCATGACTTCGTCA
Source organism: Clostridia bacterium (assembly GCA_017458865.1). GTDB lineage: Bacteria > Bacillota > Clostridia > Christensenellales > Aristaeellaceae > Ventricola. The sequence continues at coordinate 3,050 of JAFSZW010000320.1, read as the reverse complement.
ACGTCATGTTCACCCAGAAGTTCGTTGATGAGACCGGCATCAAGACCGTTGAGGAACTCGTTGAGAAGAAGTATCCCATCAAGCTGGTCATCAAGAAGAACGGTACCCTTGGCGAGCTGGCTGCCGAGAAGGTCTTCGGCGTGCTTGGTGTAACTTTTGATGACATCGTCTCCTGGGGCGGCGTGGTCGAGAAGACCGGTGGCGCTCAGATCAAGGACGGCCTGCAGGACGATCTCTATGAGATGACGGTTGACCACATCGGTGCCGGCCAGGCCAACACCACCGAGCTCTGCATCAACCATGCCATGTACGATGTGCAGCTTTCTGATGACACCCTTGCCAAGCTCTGTGATGAGGGCTTTGACTACATCACCGTTGAGCCGAACACCTGGAATGGCCAGACTGAGGCGATCAAGACTGTTGGTTCCCAGCAGTGCGTGCTCGTCAGCGCCAACCTCGATGAGGAAGTTGCCTACGAGATCACCAAGGCCATGTGCGAGAACAAGGACATCCTGAAGGATGCCTCTGCTGCCCTCGGTTACTTCGATCCTACCGTTGCAGGCTCCAAGGCCCTGACCGGCTGCGAACTGCATCCTGGCGCTGCCCGTTACTACAAGGAAATGGGCTATGCCGCTGAGTAATTAACGACCCGGACCATTACGGGGTGCAGCCCGTCTGCACCCCGGCTTATGACAGCGCACAAGGGATAGGGACCCTGAAAGTGCTCTGAACAGGATCTGAAAGACATGCTTTTGAATCAAAACGAAAGGACCGGCGTGGCCATGTCGAAAAAAGTTCGCTGGTATTGTACGATAGCGCTGACCGTAGCGTTCTTCGTATTTCAGATGTATCTGGCCCTTGTCAAGCAATTGACAGTGATGCTGCAGACACCGCTGCATATGTGTTTTGCGCTGTCTCTGGTTTTCCTGTACAATCCGATTGACAAAGGCTATCAGAAAAAGCTGAAAAAGAAGGCAGAGGAGAATCATACAACCGTTTCTGATGCGGAGCTCAACAAATGGGCGGCGCTCAGATGGATTGACCTCATTTTCTTTGCTGCCATCATCTTTGTCGTCATCTACACGGTGACAAACTTTGGTCGTCTCAGGGACTTTGACAAGGTGGTATCACCGGTCCAGACGATCGACTATGTGGCAATGGTGTGCATCATTGTGCTGTTGCTTGAGGCAGTCAGGCGCACACTGGGCAACATCCTGTTTTTCTTCATTATTGCCTTTATCGTGTACTCCTGGACGGCACAGTACTTCCCGAAAGGAACCGTGCTCTATACCAAGGGCAAGTCTTTTGCGAAGATGCTCAAGACATTCTGCGCAGGCATGATCCTCGGTGAGAGCGGTGTCTACGGAACGCCGCTGACGACCAGCTGTACGAGCCTGTTCTACTTCATCGTATTCGGCGCATTCTTCTCCGAGTGCGGCGGCGGACAGCTGCTGATTGATGTTGGACTCAAGTTCTCCAACAAGTCCTCCGGCGGTCCGGCGAAGGCGGCCGTTATTTCCTCCGGTCTCATGGGCATGGTTTCCGGTTCTGCTGTTGCCAACGTGGCGACGACCGGCGTTATGACCATCCCGATGATGAAGAAAATCGGATACGAACCTGAGGAGGCCGGTGCCATTGAAGCCGTTGCCTCAACAGGCGGCCAGATCATGCCCCCGATCATGGGTGTCGGCGCATTCATCATGGCAGAAATGCTGGGCGTCAACTATCTGACGGTGGCTGCGGATGCCATTATCCCCGCATTTGCCTACTACTTTGGCGTGTTTGTCCTTGTTTCCCTGCTTGCACAGAAACGTGCCAGCCGCAGCAAACAGTCTGAGGATGCGAAGATTCAGGTCGAAAGACCGCTTCTGCCCAGAATGTACCTGCTCCTGCCGGTCGTCGTTCTGATCGTCAGCATCATGCGCGGATTCTCCCTGATGCGCAGCGGCATGTACGGCATCTTTGTCTGCCTGGCATGCAATGTGGTCAGTTTCTTCCTTGAGAAAGGTCCCCAGAATGCAGCGAGCAACATCGTAAACGGCATCAAGGGCGGCAATTTTGCCGGCCTCAAACAGCTCTGGAAGAGCATGCTGGATGGCGCCAAATCCGCTGCTGAAATTGCAATTCCTACTGCTGCATGCGGTATTATCATTGACGTTATGACCGAACAGACGTCCCTGGCGACGAACCTTTCCGGCGTCATTGCCGGCCTCGGCATGAGCAACCTGTTCGTGGCGCTGCTGATCGCGATGATCGGCTGCATGCTGCTGGGCATGGCCCTGCCGACAGTTGCCGCTTACCTGGTTGGCGTAACACTGTTCGTGCCTACCCTTCGTTCCCTCGGCATCCAGCCGCTGGTTGCCAACATGTTCGTCTTCTATTACGGCATCATGGCCCAGATCACCCCGCCTGTCTGCGTTGCCTCGTATACGGCGGCCGGCATAGCCGGTGCAGATGCCATGAAGACAGGCCTGAGAGGCATGCTCTTCGCGCTGGTTGGCTTCCTCTGCCCGTTTGTCTTTGTGTACAATCCGGCGATCCTGCTCCAGGGCACGGTCATTGAGATTGCCATCGGCGCGGCGCAGCTGCTCGCGGGCACCTACTTCCTGGCCCTGTCGGTTTCCGGTTTCTTCAAGCGGGAGCTGCCGGTGTGGAATCGACTGGTCTTCTTCGTTGTCGCGCTTGGATTTATAGATCCGAACTGGGTAACAACCCTGATCGCTCTGGCTGTCGGTGTGGCGCTGGTCTTTTTCAACATCACCGCTGCCAAGAAATCCAGCGCTGCCTGATTATCAGACAGACAAACAGACTGTGCAATGCACAGTCTGTTTTTATGTGGACGACGCCGTCCCTGCATGGCTTATCCATATCCGGTTTATGACCCAAGTGCCGTAGCACCCATTTTTGAAAATAAGAAATACGCAGGGAATCTCCTGATGCAGAAATGGTATGTGGAGGACTACCTGACACACAAGTGCGTGAAGAACACGGGCGACAGACCGCAGTATTTTGTGGAGGATGATCACGACCCCATCGTGCCGAAGGCGGTG
>JAFSZW010000319.1 GCA_017458865.1 Clostridia bacterium | reverse complement strand
TCAGATGACTTTCAGGCGTCTCCCTGAATGTCATGAAGTGCGCACCTATTCCGTTATGGAGGGCGTAAAGATCGCGGCACCATGCGAAGCCAGCGAAATGCGAACCCTGCCGTCCTGTACGGTGCCAACATCGGTCGTTTTCATGGAATATCCCTCTGAGGAGGTCATAAACCGCACGAGGAATGAGGACCCATCCGTTACACCGACGCTCTTGACCGGAATATCCACCACAATCTGATGCCCCAGACTGTTGCAGGCGACAATAACCGTTTCAAAATCATCAAAACGGGCATAGACAATATAGCCATAGCCTGAAGTCAGTTTCTTTACGCTGCCGCACCTGAGTACCGGCAGCTGCGCCCGGACCTTTGCGATCTGACGATGGAATTCGATCAGACTGTGGTCCTCATTCCCCCACGGATACGTCCGACGGTTGTCCGGATCGGTCCATCCCGTCACGCCGGCTTCATCGCCGTAATAGAGCGTCGGGGCGCCCGGCCAGGTCATCTGAATCAGGGTGGCTGCCCGGTAAATTTCAGGACAGATATGCTCAGACGCAGCGGCATGTCCAACGCTGTGAACTCTGCCGGGGCGCCCGTTCGTCCGGGTCATGAAACGGCTGTGATCATGATTGCTGAGCTCGTTCATGGCACACTGAATGCTCAGTCCCGGCATATGTGTCATGTTCTCAAAGATCATGTGGAAAAATGCCTGACCGTTATGGTGGAGATCATCCCGTCTGTAATCCGAATGCTTTTCCATCCCGGTCAGGAAAAAGGTGACCGGCTCCAAGAATGCATCATAGTTCATGACGGTATCCCATTCTTTTCCGTTCAGCCACTCGGCAGGATTCCCGTAGTGCTCCGCAATGATGACCGCCTCCGGGTTTCTCATTTTCACCCGTTTGCGGAATTCTTCCCAGAACATATGGTTGAATTCCCTGCTCTGCCCGAGGTCAATGGCGACATCAAGGCGCCATCCGTCACAGTTGTACGGCGGGGAAACCCACTTGTCGCCGATCCTGAGGATTTCCTCACAGAGTTCAAGGGACTCCTCGTAATACAGTTTCGGAAGGGTTTCCACATCGCACCAGCAATGATAGCTGTTTTCATCCCGGAAGGAGAACCAGGACCTGTATGGACTGTCCGGATTGTGATAGGCACCCGGTCTGTAGGACTCGGGACTGTTTTTGTAGATCCCCTCACGATCCAGGTAATTGCTGAAGGAACCGCAGTGATTAAACACGCCGTCCAGGATAATCCGCATCTTCCGCTCGTGAACCTCCCGACAGAAATCTGCAAACCAGGCATCGCTTGCCTCAAGGTTTTCACGCAGCGTTGTCCGTGCAATATACTTGCTGGCATGTGCATTATCATGATCCCATGCCTCAAGCGGATTGCCCTCATCCCGGGGAATAACTGTCAAATGCGGATTGATGTGTTCGTAACTCTGCGTATCATATCCGTGCGTAGATGGCGTGATGAAAATCGGATTGAAGTAAATCACCTCAACACCAAGAGACTGAAGGTAGTTCAGCTTGTCCCGTACACCCTGCAGATCGCCGCCATAGAAACAGCAGCAGTCATCCTCACCCGGGAGTTCATTCCAGTAGTGGGCCTGATGCGCATGCCACTTCGTATAATAGTATTCCTGATTGCACAGGTCATTGGCCGGATCGCCGTTGCAGAACCGGTCCACAAGGATCTGATACTGCATGGCACCTTTTGCCCATTCAGGAATATGGAATCCGGGATAAATCCGGAAGGCATGTCTTGAATCCGGTGAGGGAATCGAGCTGACAACCCGGCTGCCCAGCCGATCGAAGTAAATCTTTTTGTCAAAAACCTCGATCAGAAAGGAATAGAAAATCATGGATGGATTCTCACAGACAACCGTCGTTTCGAACCAGTCGAACGTCTCATCGGTTTTCTGTTTTTTCATGGGAATCATTACTGCAGGGAATCCCTTCAGCACAGATACAACCGCTCCGGCTTCCCGGAGGAGACGCAATCGAATGGTTACCGAATCGCCGACTTCCGGTTCCTCCGGCATTCGAAAGCAGACCGTCTCGTCACTGAAAACAGAGTCGAGAATCCGGTCCAGCAAACTGTTTGTCATGAGTTAAACCTCCAATACTTATATTCAGATAAAACCGTTTTCTTCTGTGAACAGGCAATTCGTTCATCGAGCACTGACAGTCATCGCCTGCAATCTCTGCCATCCTGCCAGGTGCTCCCTTTTTTTACCAGACGATTCGGCCTTTCAGCAACAGCAGTCATAAGATGCCCGTATTTAGCAAACCGGCATTTTTGCCAGACCTGCACAATTACTCATGTTTCTCAGGATACCTGTCCAAACGATCGCCCATGTAATTTAATAGAAAGATATAAAATATAACCATTATATCGTGCCGAACGAATCATGAGTGTTATAAGATATCAACAATTGGCCTTTTTATTCATTATAACACACTTATGGGAAATCTTCATCTGCAAAGTGAAATGTTTCTGATTTTTTCTGCGCTCCCTCGATTGCAAAACTAATTTCTACCCCCAATCTCTCAAAGGATAGAAGTTACTCTTACAAATTTCGGGGTGGATGTTACCCTTACAAACAGCAGTAAGATACGTTTACTCCTTT
>JAFSZW010000318.1 GCA_017458865.1 Clostridia bacterium | reverse complement strand
CTTCTTCCTCGGAAACATTGAAGAAATCATGAACACCCATGTCTGCATAGGGTTTTGCTTCAAGGCTCCATTTCTCAAGTGCATCCGCTGCTGCATCACCGGTTAACCCGCTGGCTATCAATTCCTGCATCTTGGAATAGATCTGATCCCAGCTCACAATGACATACCTCCTTTTTGTTTTTCAAGATGATCATTTGAAGTTGCAACCTGTATGGCATTTCTATTCCATATTGACTTCTGCGAAGCCCGTATGGATTTGACTGACTCATGCATCCGAAGTACTTTTTGGAAGCGAGTCCAAGCTGCTTTCCCTTCCAAAGATCCCCATCAAAAGACAGACACATTTCTCATGTCTATCGCCTGAAATTGTAAGCGTAAACCTGCTATCCTGTCAAATAGTTTGTTATCAGTTCCGATATGCCGATCTATGTTGGCTTGCAGAAATGAAACAGACTGAAGTGTAATCGTATTTGCAAACATCCCGGCTGCGGGCCATGGCCTTATAAAGAAGCGGGAGGTCGGAATGGATGAGGTGCGGGAGTTTGAGGTGAGCGGCGAAAAGATCCGGGCGGTACACATGCTGCCGGGGGCACCCACAACATCATCAACCTGTCAGAGACCGAAAGCCTGGTGACTGTCATGTGGGCAAATGAGGTTTGACAGTAATCATCCGGATACTTTCTTTGAACCGGCCGGTCTGATCTGCGGACACAAAAATGGCGCAGGATGCATCCCGCGCAGAGTCCCATTGTGTCGTTTATTCGGTCGATTCTGCAACAAGGCTTAAACCTGGTTCACGGAAAAACCTCAAAAGTGTGCTAAGATTGATGGCTTTTCCGGATTCGATTCTTGCTACAGAGGAATGCGGGAGCCCGCAAAGGTCAGCAAGACAGCGCTGAGAGAGATGAAGATCGTGGCGCCGTTCAATCATGGCGCCGACAATCTGGGAGATGCCTTCGGCTTTATCAGGATCCCTCTCAATTTCAGGATTGGGCTTGTTAACGTGGTTTTATAATCATTCCAGGTTGCCATGTTGTTTCATCCATTCTGCCTGACCAATCTGAGCACGTCGAGACGTTTGTTGAACATCTGCCACTGATGGTCATCAGAAAACCAGTCTCGCTGAACTTCGGCTGTCTGATTAAGTCCGATTTTTTCAACGCCTGCCTTTGCAGCCTGCATTTGGCTTGTAGGGATCGGGATCGTCAGACATCTGCTGCCTTCAAGTGTGTCATATGCGAGGAAGGATTTGTTGAAATCCATCAGAGAATGCAGCCGTGTAAGCCGGTTTGTTTCGTTATCCACGAAAAACCCCCAGTTTCCCCAGTGACGATCAGTATTGCCGATAAGATAGTCAATGATGTTCATCATGTGAAAACTATAGGCATCGCGGTCGCTCACAAGCTGCTCAACAGTCGTGTCATGATTTGCCGAATAAATCTCCACATGAGAAACAGGCACAATGCTTCTTTGAAGAGACGTTATGATAGCGCAGCAGCTGACAAGCTGATTATCATATATGCGTGATTCATATTCCACGGCATCCAGTTGGAAGCATTTTACTATTTTACTGGCGAGAAGTTCTGCATTAACATCGCGTTCTCCGCCGTCTTTAAGGAGATAAAAGACGCCATCTCTGCGGATCCATGCTTTGGGAACAGCGCCTTGCGTTGACACATCGCCAGCGCAATCCATGGGCTTTAGTAATTCAGTGTTTTCCAGTGTTAATTGCTTTCCAAACAAGCTGACATCAACGAATGCATCGGAAAGAGAATTTGAGTACAGATTAATGCCGGCAAAATCAATATTCTCCTTCTCGCTCTTTGTCCAAAAGACGTCAGTGAGTGTAACGCAGTGAAATAACAAGGCGATCCGGGCTCTCTCCTTATCGGTTGTACCTTGAGTTGCACCGATGGCATTGAGTATCTCTTTCGCATATTTCCTGTCCAAGGTTAGGACACGGGAAGCACACCAGTGATAAAAATTGTCCAGGTTATTGATGCGAACAGAAATATCCTCTGATTCTTCAAGATACATATTGAAAGGCATAAACGATGGAGAAAGAATTGAGCAGAGCCCGTCATCCTGAATGGTGGCAACAGGAGTCTCCTTATGCATGATGTAGTATCGCCATTTCATAACAGCGCACCTCCATAGAATTCAATGCTGTACGTGGAGCATCTCCTTCTGTCTCTTTTGTTCAAGGGTATGGTAGCAAAAGTGCGCCCAAAACTCAAGAGGAAGATTGTGGGCTTTTCAGATTTATCCTCCTGACATTTCATGCTCTTTGCTTCCGGTCATACGGATAACAAAAGCCCCGGTCTTGGGCGTAGATCAATCGGTCCACAGCACATGTTGCTTCATCATCGATTGGTTCGCGAACGGTTGTGAAAATCTGATAACAACCTACTCTAACTTTAATCTGTGGGTACGGTCGATGAGGCTGTGCTACCGGCTATGCTCGATTTGGACAAACCTATGCAAAAATGCAGAGGTTTATGAAAGTAACAGTCGAACTTGTCACGAGGACGAAAACTCAGGATATAACGAAGTTTCACCGGATCAATCAGGCCACAACTCAGAATATGACAAGGTGGTTACTATGAAGCTGAAAAAAATCAATATGCAGGATGCATTTGCACAATGGGAATATACAACAGCGCTGCCTGCCAATGAGAACGGGTTGACGAATCCTTATCACGGTGTGACCTACGAAGAGTATATTGGGAAAGTACTCCCGGAGCTGATTTCTTATGAAGACCCTGTCAACATGCCGGACTGGTTTGTGCCTGAAAGCTATTACTACCTCTGGGACAGCGGTAGTCTGCTTGGCGAGTTTCGCATCCGACACCATCTGACGGATGCCTTGCGGAATGGCGCTGGACATATCGGGTACAGCATCAGGAAAGATATGCGCGGCCATGGATATGCAACAACGGGTTTGAAGTTGACGATTGATATTGCGCGCGGCATTGTTCCGGAGGATGAAATCTTTTTACGGGTCAACAAAGATAACATTGCATCGCAGAAAGTAATGCTGAAGAATGGCGCACGAGTAGCCGGGGAGGATGCTTCCCACTATTATATTCTAATCACGAAATAAGCTTATTGCAGCCCAAATACTGTCAAAGATCTGCCTAATACCAGTTCATACGAGATGGCTATGCGTGGCTAGGACAATAAATGCATTGCTGCAGATATAAGGTATCCGTGGCAGGAACCATGTGGGAGGTCGTTGGAAGGTGTGAGGGGTGGCGATGAAAAAGCGACCAATGAACAAAGGCGAATCAGATTGCCGAAAGGGCGGAGAAAGCGAATGCATAATCGCTCCACACAGAGACTGAACATGTACCAGTTGTGAGTTCGAATCATCAGAACGGTATACGAAGTCCTCTGTTATGTGAAGCACAATCAGATACGCAGCGTAAATCTATTGAACGCTTCGCAGGCGGCTTTACCAAAGGCTGCCTTTTTTCGGGCTGATGAACTTTCGCAAGCTACCATAGTGAAGTGCTTGCCTTTTTTTGGCAAACCAGAAGAAAACTTCTTAAAAGAGAATATGTTACAGATGATACTTCCGTGTTGCAGGTGGGAAGTATCGTGACATTTCCCGTCCTGCGGCAGGGAGAAACCAGTGCGGTGAATGCATAGTCGAACTTTAAGACTGTGGAGACGAGGCAGGACACTGCGAACAGAGACGGTAAAAACCCGGTATCCCTGTGGATACCGGGTGTATGGATACGCTGGAATTGTTCCGTCCGTCTGTTTACTTTGCGCCGTAGGTGGACCAGAGCACTGTCCACTGGTCGAGCAGTTCAGCCTTGTGGGAACCGATATAGTCGTAGTCGAGTTCAATCAGGCCGATTGCGTCGTCGCTCGGATAGGCCTCATAGGTGAACTCCTTGTTTGTGCCGCGTGCGCAGTTGGCCTCAGCGCGCAGCTGCTGCAGTTCGGTGGAGCCCATCATGTCGAGGTAAGCCTCAGCGGCGGCACGATGCTGGCAGTTCTTGACCATGGCGGCACCGCTTGCGCAGCCGGTGTTGCCCTCAGCAGGATACTGCAGGCGGATGTCCTCAGCGCCGTTCTCTAACTGATACTGGACGATGGATTCATAGGACAGGCCGACAGCATACTCGCCGGACATGACCAGCTTGTATACCTCGGAGGATGAGGTCGTGTTGCGAACGCCGGTCTTGACCAGATCGGTCAGGTAGTTCCAGGCTTTCTCATCGCCAAAGGAGTCGCCCATCAGCGCGAGGATGGTGTGGAACTGACGGAAACCGGAGGAGGTTGCCTGCGGGTCGGCGATGATGATCTTGCCGGCCAGTGCCGGATCGAGCAGGGAGGCATAGCCGTCGATGGTGATGCCCAGTTCCTTCTCAATCTTCGTATTCACGATGAGGCACATATACTGCTGATCGAGATACGCATAGTAGTTGTTGGGATCCACAACGGTCAGGTCATCAAAGTTGACCGGCTTGTAGGAATCGAAGCAGTCCCAGTACTGATTGCCGTCAGTCTGGAACAGGCCGCCGCAGATGATGTCGGCCTGCGGGTTTGCGGACTCGTTCCGGACACGGGCAACAAGTGTGCCGAGGGAGTCTTTGATCCACTCAATATGGCAGTCCGGATAAGTGTCATACCAGACCTCTTCGACTGCAGCCTGCTGGCCGTCATCCATGGTGGTGTAGACAGTGATGGAATCGCCTACTTCTTTGGGATCACGGCGCCATTCGGTGGCTGCCATGGCAGAGACTGCGCCCATTACAAGGACGCAAACGAGGATAAGGGAAAACAGTTTCTTCATAGTCGGGTACTCCTTTCTTTTTTTACTATTCAGCAGTTTCCTGCCTGATAGACACTTAAAGACCTATCCCGTCCTTCTGGTTCCGTGTGAACAGCAGGTAGAGGATGAGGCATGCGACGGTGAAGGCGGTGGTGACTGTTGCAAAGGCGGCGGCGACGCCGTCATTTCCGCCGACAATCTGCGCATAGGTGTTGACGGTCAGCGTAATGCTGCGGTTATTGTAGAGCATGAGGCTGGCGCTCATCTCGGTGATGATGGAAACCCAGGACAGGACCGCTCCGGAGAGGATACCGGCGCTCATCATGGGGATTGTGATTTTGACAAAGGTCTTGAGGTTGCTCGCACCAAGGCTGATGGCTGCTTCCTCAGTACTGATTGGAATCTGCATGAGGGCGGCCGTTACTGAACGGCTGGTGAATGGCATTCGCCGGATAGCCATGGCGACGATGATTATCCATACCGTACCGGATATTCTGAAATGGCTGTTGTTGAAGATGGGATAGTTGAATGCGCCGAGGAGTGCAATACCGATAACTGCACCCGGCAGGATATACGGCAGCATGGTAATGGTATCCAGTGTATGATGGAACGGATTGGACCGCCGGATGGTCAGATAGGAAATCAGAACCGCAATGACAATGATAATGGCCAGTGCGATAATGCTGATGAGGAGTGTGTTGCTGATTGACCTTCCCATGAGCTTCCTTGAGGCGCGCTCATAATTGGCCGATGACCAGCCGGGCTTGCGGATGCCTGCCAGGTTGTAGTTCATGAAGGACATGCAGACGACGTAGATCTGCGGCAGCAGCGCAACGGCAATCAGGAGATAGCAGTAAAGCGTCATGAGGAAACCTGATAGCCCCTTCGGCTTTTTCGGCTGAATGGGGTGGAGGGCATCAATGGAGAACTTGAAATGATTGGAAGCCGCTTTCTGGACAAGGAAGACCAGCCCGGTCAGGAGGATGGCGATCACGCTGACGGCAGATGCAAATCCGTAGTCCGTGGTCGTTTCACCAAGGAAGGACGTGTAAATGAGCACCGGGAATGTGGTGTAGCCCTCGCCGATGAGCGCGGGCGTGCCAAAGTCAGCAAAGGCGCGCATGAACACCAGAAGCGCTGCGGCCAGAATGGTCGGCATGGTGAGCATGAGGACGATCCGGATAAGACGGCGCACACCGCTGCAGCCCAGATTGGCAGAGGCCTCCATCAGACTGTTGTCAATGTTTGAGAAGGCGCCGTTCATGTAGATCACGACAAGCGGGAACAGCTTGAGCGACTGGACGAGCAGGATGCCGTTGAAACCGTAGATTGAGCCAATTTCTATGCCCATCATGGAAAAGAAGTTGGTGATGAATCCGTTGCGCCCAAGCATCTTGATCCAGGAATAGGCGCCTATGAAGGGTGCACTCATCGTGCACAGCAGGCAGAGGATAAAGAGAATGCGCTTGCCGCGGATCTCGTAGAAGGTGTAGAAATAACTGAAAGGGATCCCCAGCAGAAGGCTGATAAACGTTACGGCTGCGCTGACTTTCAAGCTGTTCAGAATTGTGGATGAGTAATAATACGCAGGGTTGAAGAACTTCTGAAAGCCGGCAAAGGAGAAGCTGCCATTGGCCCAAAAGGCGCTGACCAGCAGATTGAACATGGGGTAGATGAAGAAAAGCAGAAAGATGATGAAGATAACACCACTGGATACTGTCCAGAGATTCAGGATTTTTCTGCCGGATCCGTTAGTTCTCTTCATAACCGTCCCTCCAGTTTATAAAGTGGCAGGGGTACAGAGTAATTGGCAAAAGTGCTGGATTTTCCAATGCGCTGTTGCCAATTTCTTACATGCTTTATTCTATTCCAATATACAAATTCCGTCAACACTGGGAAGCGCAATCCTTCGCTCAATGCACAAAAAAACGACTGAGTGTGATGAAACAATGGAAACCCACTTGAGATTGAATCAATCTCTGCTGATCTGAGCCAGGCACGCATGCGCTGCCTTGCCTGCGATATGTGCAGACAATACTTGAAAAATGGCGAATCCTTTGATACTCTGCAAAGGGGCCAGAGCCGGTGTATGCCAGCAGGTCAGATATGAACTGGAGGTCAGATGATGCAAAACAAATATCATAATTTTGAGCAATATGGATTTACCCGTGAGGAACGGGTCTATGCAGTGACCATTTATGCATACCTGACATGCCTCATCCGGCCGCTGGGAAGGCTCAGATTTGAAAGTGTTATCACACCCAAAATCATTGATTTAAGGACGAAACGTCCGCTCGAGATTGAAATCAACAAAGAAGCGCTGATTGAACTGATTAATGAGGCTGTCCAGTACGGTATAGACATTTATCCTGATGGACTGTTGCATCCAGATGCGCTGGGGCTGTTTCAGAGCCTTGATGGGGATATGTTTGTGCGCACCAGGATGAAGGACAATTTCGTGCCGTTTCTGATTGATATGTACATGATTCTTGAGAGCAACGACCAGCTTCATTTCTGTTAATCTGTCTGCCAGCGCGTCCGAAACGGCGCTGCATGACAGGTAAAACATCCTGTGTCTGCTTGAGTGCAGGAGGATCAGGCATCTGTCATAACAGTCATTTTCCGGAGCATTGTATGCCTTCTGCATCAGTCCTTGTGCACCCGTCACCAACCAATAAAGACCGGCTCTATGATTTCTTTCTCATCCGTGAGGCTGCTCCTGTTACAGACCATGAGATCACCAAGCGCTGAGATGGCGTTCCTGGTGAGATCGCCTGGGTTTTCGGTATACCCGTCCAATATAACAATCCGCATCATTCAGCCCTCCATCAGTGCCTACGCGCGGTTTCCCTCATTGGAAAAATATGATACAAACACATGCAATCATAAACGTTGATTTTTCAGAAAACCGAACTTTTAGAGGAAGGATTTTATTAGTTGTCGTCACGCAGATCCCTCGAAATACAAGGATTTTGGCGTTTGACACAGGGCTTCCTTGCATCTGGATACTCAGTGAAACCGTGCTTTATTTTACCAGAATCGATGAAAATTTCTGATTCTGGTAAAATAAAGCGTTGCAAGCTCCTGTAATGATTGTCTTTCTTTGCACTGCTTTACCGGAATTGAAGGTATTTTACGGGAAAGCAGGTCACTGGATCTGTCACATCCTGGTTACGCAGTCGCATTATCAAAGTGGAAGTGGGGGATGTATGGCCTCAGTGTGCGGATGACGAGCTGGCTGGTTTAACAGGTGGCGGGGAAGTGACTGAGGGCCACAGGCAGAGCGACGTTATGATGGTTCATCCGCATAGCTGATGCAAACTTCGCAGCATAGGTTGCGGGATAGATGAGGGCGGTCTTGTCTTTGTCGAAATAAAAACTTCCAGCTCGTTGCTCATGTCTTTCTGACGGCATTTACAGGCTTTTTGGGCTGCCCTGAGCAGATGAGTGAATCCTTCATCTTTTGTGGTCTCAATCCATTTGTGGACATGAGACAATGCTGCGTGCACCTAGGTATTCCGCCTCTGCAGCCTCAGTCAGTGTGTCATCGGGGTTCCGATGTCCGGGCTCATCAATGGCTGCGGCAACCTGACTCGTGAATCGACCTTCAGGAGACAGATGTTTCGTTATTGAAACCCAAAGGGAAATTGTGGTATTCTAATGTTGCTGAACGATTCAGAAACTGTAAAATGAATGGATGCTGAAAGGAAAGCTGCACTGAGGGCAGAATGGTCACAGGAATCAGACAGAAACATGTCCAGCCAGAAGGTATGACCTCTCTGGGTTTTCAGCGGAGTGTGATCTGCCATAGTTCAGTGTGATATCACAGATGCCCTCAGGATGAATGTCAGCGGCTGTTCGGGCCAGGACGTGCCCTGGAGTTGGCTTGACGAAAGAAACAGGAGGAACATCATGATGGAATTGCCGTTTAAGATTGATCTGAAAGGTCAGACTGCAGTAGTCACCGGAGGCAGCGGTGTGATTGGCGGCATGTTCGCCAGAGCGCTCGGTCTCTGCGGGGCAAGTGTTGCAGTACTGGGCCGCAACATGACGAATGCTGAGGAGGTTGCATCTGAGATCCGGGAGGCCGGAGGGGATGCACAGGCCTTTGCCTGTGATGTGCTCGATAAGGAAAGCATTCTCGCCTGCAGGCAGGCGGTGCTTGATAAGTGGGGACACATCAATATCCTCCTGAATGTTGCAGGCGGCGCGGTAAAGAGCGCACAGATTCCGCAGGATCAGTTCGCTGACTGCGCAGGGGACATGCTGAACTTCTTTACCGTTGATATGGACAATATCCGCAGGGAACTCGACCTCAATCTGTATGGGACGCTGCTGCCGACACAAATTTTCGGCGAGGTGATGGTCAATCAGGCGAATGCAAATATCGTGAACATTTCCAGTATGGGCGCCTATGCGCCGCTGACCCGGATTCCCGGATACTCGGGCGCGAAGGCTGCCATCACGAATTTTACGGAGTGGGCGGCCAACTATTTCGCAAAGAGCGGCATCCGTGTCAATGCCATCGCTCCCGGATTCTTCCAGACAGCGCAAAACCATGCCCTCCAGTTCAATGAGGACGGGACCCCGACGGAGCGGAGCCGGAACATCATCCGGGCAACGCCCATGGGTCGTTACGGGGAGCCGGAGGAACTGCTTGGTGCGCTGCTGTTTCTGGTCAATCCCAGGGGATCTGCCTTTGTGACGGGTGCTGTGGTGCCGGTTGACGGCGGTTTCCATTGCTTCTTGGGCGTCTGATGTCGGACGGCGAAGCACGAATCAGACGGTCTGTGTGTTTGAATATAAGAGGCTGCGGCCTACCGGGGAACCCCGGTGGACCGCAGCCTCTTTCTGGTTTTGCAGTCTTTGTTGTTTTCAGATGAATCGCAAATGGGGAACGGTTATTCCTGCGTGAGGATATTCCGGCGGAGCGGCCAGTATTCAAGGCCAGGATTTTCAATGACCAGTTCCACGAGATCCGTCTCATCAGTTATCTCAACACCGATGGACGAGAGGTAATAGTCGGAGGAAGAGCCGTGGTAGAAGAGCCAGATCATCTCATTGGAAACAGGACGTGCGGTATACTGTTCTGCGCTGCTGCCGGAGACGGAATTGCGAATCCATTCTGCAGCCTGCTCTGGACTCTCAGCGCGTTGCCAGCTGACCGGTATGGGCATTTCCGAGTAGGACTGAGAGACGATATCATCATAGATGACCTTATACGCGATGCAGCCGGTTACCTCGGCATATCCGCCGGAAAGGAGCCGGCTCATCTCACTGCCCTTATCACCAACAAGTGCTGTGAGCAGTTCCGTCTCATTGGGGTAGATGTTCAGCGAAGCACCGGTGTAGATGGTATTGATGCGCGCGGACAGCTGTAGGGTATAAACGGGATCCTGCTGGACAGTGTCATACGTGCGGCACAGAAGAGCTTTTCTGGCGGCTTTGAGGACGGCCTTTGACTGGTCAGTCGAAAGGTTGTCAATCCAGTCTCTCGGCAGTCCGGCGGATGTTTTGTAGTTATCCCATTCGCTGTCGGAATTCCCATAAAGCTGCTCCCATCCGGAAATGTTAAGCGGCTGAGCGGTTCCCTGGTCGATGGCTTCAAGGAGGAGATCTATACCAGATTCCGCGATGATCCCCTCGCGGTACTCATCACTTTCAAACAGGGTCTTTGCAGCGCTTGTCCATGCGGCAGGATCTTCAGCAAATGCGGCATTCTTTATGTTGCTGTAACCGCGTACATGCTTTATGAATCCCCCGTCAAAGGTCATGGTGTACTCTTTGTACATCGGGTCGTGATAAGTATGGAAAATTGTGCAGTTGTCCCGCAGCATGTCTGCCAGCGTACAGGCGGCAGCGCGGGCATTATCACTCTTGACCGTATATGTTTCCGAGTATTCAGGCCCGCTCGTAGTCTCAATTCGGACACTGCGCAGCTTTGCCGGGTCAGGCATGTACCTGTCATAGCCGAAAACGTCAAAACGGAGGACGAGCAGGCACAGAACGAGCACAGCAGCGCAGCAGATGCCGCCAGGCATTCCGGCGAAGACGCGGCGGAAATTGAGCGAGATGACCACCTGGCACAGCATCCAGGCGAGAATTGCGCCGACAACCAGTGCGAAAACGAGTGCGGGTTCGGTACCCAAGATCGTCATGAAGACATACCCGATATATCCGCCGGCGGCAAGCGAGAGGATGAGTGCCAGCGGCAGTTCAAGGCGTTCAAAGGCAATTGGGTGTTCCGTACGCTCTGCCTGCCGTCGGGTATAGGCGACGTATCCGAGGATAAGGAAGACGATGATTGCAATCACACCTGCCCACGGTACGAACCTGTCCGGTCTGCCGAGCGTTTTGTACAGGGAAAAAGCGGGGGAGAAGCGGCGGATGAACAGCATGTCCGAATCCATCGGAAGGGTATAGAGATAGTGGGTGGCAATCCTGTGCCAGCACACATGGGTTATTTCAGCGCCCATGCTGATAAAGGCCGCAATGGCTGCGCAGGACCAGATCTGACCGGTCAGGGCTGCGGAAAGAACACCAAGCGCGTATCCATAGAGGTGGATAAGCAGCAGGATGCAGATCTGCAGGAACGGCGTTCCGTTCATGAACAGGCCAAGGCCTGCTGTCTGCACAAACAGGGGGTACAGCAGGAGGCAGATGGCGGAGGGCAGAAAGGAGCAGACCAGATAGACGGCGGTCCGCTGCAGAAAATCCGTCTGGCGCCGTACCGGGAGAGAGGCGATCAGGATCGACTGCTTCCTTGAAAACAGGTGCTTGAACAGGATAATCGCGGAAAGGAAACCCAACCCCGCGAATCCAAACGCGAGGATCTCCTGATTGTTCCCGGTGCTTACGACATTGGATACTTCCCGTGTGATGTCGTAATACCATTCGTCACTCAGTGGCTCCACTGCTGTGCGGATAATATCCGCGAATCCGTTAAACTGGATCAGTGCATGGAACGGCAGGAGAAAGAATGTCACGGCGAAAATCAGCAGCGCCAGCACTGCGTGCCGCCGGATCAGATAAATCACAGGTCGATTCTTATTTTGCATAACCTTGTTCCTCCATATCCAGGATAAAGACTTCCTCAAGCGACAGGGGAATGGCTTCGAGATAGACAGGATTTGCCGCTGAGAGACGGTTAAGAACGGCTGCCTCATCTCCCTTTACCGTGAGGACGGACAGTTTGCCCTGCTGCCTCAGGGAAACAACGGACAGGCTGCTCAGCAGGTCCTGCGGGAGGCCGTTCTCAGTGACAAGCTGCAGCTTGCAGAAGCGGTTCAGAATGTGGTCCATATCGCCACTGGTCAGCAGGGTGCCCTCATGCAGGAAACCAACGCTGTCACAGATGTTTTCCATTTCCTGCAGGCTGTGGCCGGCCAGCACGGTGGTCATCTGTTCGTCCACCATGACCTCACCGAGGGCACGCTTGAAGGATTCCCGCATAACGGGATCCAGCCCGTCAAAGGTCTCATCACAGAGCAAGAGCCGGGGATGCCTGGCCAGTGACAGCACGATCTGAGCCCGTTTCTGTGTGCCCTTTGAGACCGTTGAGATCCGTTCGTGCATTGGCAGGGAAAAGTACTCACACAGTTCCTGCAACCGCGCCGGATCGTGGCTTTCGTAATAGGCAGACTGGAAGCTGCCCATATCCTCAATGGTGGCACCTGTAACAAACGTGGGTTCATCGCTGATGTAGCAGATCTGCTGCTTGGCCTGGATGTTTTCAAAGACATCCGCCTCATTGAGCAGCGCATGACCACTGTCCGGTTTCAGGATCCCTGAGAGAACGCGCAGCATGGTCGACTTGCCTGCGCCGTTTGTGCCGACAAGGCCAAAGATATGCCCGGCATCCAGCGACAGGGAAACCCTGTCAAGCGCGATTTTCTGACCAAAGCGCTTTGAAATAGAGTCTGCTTTCAACATAATATCTCTTATCCTCCATATACATCTTCAACCAGCTGAACAGCGGCGCTCTTTGAGACACCCAGCTGCCTGAGCGAGGTCAGTTCGCGCCTGACCGTCTCAAACTGTCTGGTCCGCTGTTCCTGTTTGAGGCCGGCTGTGTCATCTGTCACAAAGTTTCCCTTCCCGGGAATGGAAACGGTAAGGCCCGCCTCCTCCATCATCCGATATGCACGCTGAATGGTGTTCGGGTTGATGCCGAGTTCCGAGGAGAGGGAACGGACAGATGGAAGTGCCGTCCCCGGTTCAAGAGCACCCAGGGTGATCTGTTCCTGCAGCTGGCGGAACAGCTGCTCATAGATCGGCGTTTTATCCCTGGAGTTGATGTAAAACATTCGATCACCTGCCTTCAAGCGATTAACTGTATTAATACGGTTAGTACAGTAAGAGTATACAGCGCTGTATCAGCATTGTCAACCCCCTGAATCTGAAAAACAGAAAATACCCGGTTTGTCCATGCAATGGCAGAATGCATATGCCTGAAAATATTAATGTCTGTTGATCAGATTGTCCTGAATTATCTATGGATCATGTGTTTTATTTCGTGACGGGATATTTGCATTGACAACGGGTTTGAGGCTTTGTAGAATATTCACAAATCACACAGTTAAAGGAAGATGAGTATGGTTGACCTGGAGAAGTATTTGATTGTCATTTCAGAGGATGCCATGGTCTTTGAGGACATTGAGACACTGAAAGCCCAGCCGAACTTTTCAGGTGTCTGGGACAGGACCTCTGTTGTTCGAAATGTCCGGACCATTTATCCGTCTCTGACCTATCCGGTTCATACGACACTCAGAACGGGCGTCTATCCGGACCGTCACGGGATCATCAATAATGAGAAGACAAACCTGATGGAGCTCTCATCTCCCTGGGAGTGGTTTCAGGATGCGGTCAGATGTCCGGATCTTTTTGATGCCGCCAAAGCGGCAGGACTGATGACGGCGGCTGTATTCTGGCCGGTGACCGGCCGGCATAAAAGCATTGACTATCTGGTGGATGAGTACTGGCCGCAGCGCGAGGATGAATCGACAGAGGTATGTTTTGCATTTTCCGGTTCAAGCCCCGAGGTCATTGAAAAGGTCATCCGTCCAAATGAGCACCTGATCAACGGCAATCACAGGAAGCATCCCATGGCAGACGCCTTCGTGCATGCCTGTGCCTGCAGCATCATACGGGCATTCAGACCGAACCTGCTCATGATCCATCCGGCCAACATAGATGCCTACCGGCACCAGACAGGACTGTTTTCGGATAAGGTCACTGAGGGAGTGCGGGAGACGGATACCTGGTTTGGCTGGATTCTTGAGGCCTGCCGGGATGCAGGCATTCTGGAAAGGACCAATTTCTGCATCATCAGCGACCACGGGCAGCTCGGGATAGTGCGGACCATAGCCATGAATGCGGTTTTTGCGGCAAACGGCCTGATCGACGTGGATGAACAGGGACATGTCCGTGATTACACGGCGATGATCAAGTCAACGGCGCTTTCCGCTCAGGTCTACCTCAAACATCCGGATTGTCAGGCGGACATTGAAAAGACAGCCGGTGTTCTGACCCGGCTTTGTGATGAGGGCGTCTGGGGCATATCCCGCGTCTTCACCAGGGAAGAAGTGGAGCGGGAGGAACGCCTGTCCGGGCCATTCTCATTCGTCATTGAAACGGATGGGTATACGTCCTTCTCAAATGACTGGAAGCGGCCGTTTGTCCGCCCGCTGGATACGGGGGATTACCGCTTTGGACACGGCACACACGGCCATCTGCCGGACAAGGGTCCACAGCCGCCGTTTATTGCGTTCGGGCCGGATATTAAGCCTGGTGTGGACCTTGACAAATGCCGGATTGTCGACGAGGCACCGACATTTGCGCGGCTGCTTGGCATAGATCTGCCGGATGTGGACGGGCAGCCGCTTGAGGCACTGCTGCGCGTTCGGGCTGAAAACGAAAGGGGATTGTCATGATTGTTACTGTAACGCTGACACCGGCACTGGATAAGACGGTTGTCATACCTGCCTTTGAGGTGGGGAAGGTGAACCGCATCGTGAGCATCCGGCAGGACCCG
>JAFSZW010000317.1 GCA_017458865.1 Clostridia bacterium | reverse complement strand
CCCTGTCCACAATGCCTGTCGAGTATCCGGCGAGGTCATACTCGTTTTCCGGATAGAACCCGGCATCTCGGCCGTCTCGCCGCCAATCAGGGCAGCGCCGGCCTCTACGCAGCCATCACAGACGCCCTTGACGATCTGTTCAATGCGCTCCGGAACGTTGCGCCCGCAGGCAATATAATCAAGGAAAAACAGCGGTTTTGCGCCGCAGCAGATGATATCATTGACACACATCGCGACACAGTCAATACCGACCGTATCGTGCCGGTCAAGCAGAAACGCCAGTTTCAGCTTGGTGCCAACGCCGTCCGTACCGGATACAAGGACCGGCTGTTCCATTCCCTTGACATCAAGGGAAAACAGTCCGCCGAAACCGCCGACATCCGAGCATACCCCAGATGTTTCGGTCCGGCGGATATGCTTGTTCAGCAGCTCAACTGCCCTGTATCCTGCCGTAATATCGACACCGGCCGCAGCATAGGCATCTGACCTTGAATTGGTATTCATCCTTATTCCTTTCCGTCAAAACAGTACGTACACAGCTCGCATTTGGGCAGTCCGATGGCCTTTACCACTCCCTCAAGGCTCTGGAATTCGAGCGAGGCAAAGTGGAATCTATCGGCAATCGCCCGGCGAAGATTCTGTCCGCGCTCTGTTGTCCCGTCCGCGTAATCCGCAAGATGATTAAACCCTTCCTCGCCCTCCAGTTCCATAATGACCTGGCGGGCAATGAGCTCCATCTCGCTGTTTGAACGGGAGAAGTTCAGGTACTTGCAGGGAAACATGATCGGTGGGCAGGCGCTGCGCATATGCACCGTATTCGCACCGCTCTCATAGAGGAATTCCACCGTCTCCCTGAGCTGTGTGCCACGGACAATGGAATCATCCACAAACAGGAGATTCTTGCCCTGAATCAGGGCATGCACCGGAATCTGCTTCATTTTCGCGATCTTATCCCGGTCGTTCTGGCTGGCCGGCATAAAGCTGCGGCTCCAGGTCGGTGTGTACTTGATGAATGCCCTTGCAAACGGCTTTCCGCTGCGGTTCGCGTACCCGATGGCATGCGGCGTACCGGAATCCGGAACCCCGCCGATATAGTCAATCGGCTCATCATGCCCGATTGCGGCATCATTTTCCGCCAGAATGGCCCCATTCCGGTAGCGCATCTCCTCGACATTGACGCCTTCATACGTCGATGTCGGATAGCCGTAATAACTCCACAGGAACGAGCAGATCTTTTTCATCTCCCCCGGCGGACTGAGACGGATCATCTCGCTTGGCGTAAGTTCCACGATCTCGCCCGGTCCCAGCTCACAGACATCCTCATAGCCGGTCTTGAGAAACGCAAATGACTCAAACGCACAGGCATATCCATTCTCATTCCGCCCGATGGCCACCGGCAATCGGCCGGCCCGGTCGCGGGCGACGATCAGGGTGCCGCGCTCGGTGAGAATCAGAATGGACGCCGTACCGACAATGGACCGCTGGGCAAACCGGATGCCCTCCGTGAAATCGCTTTTCTGGTTAATCAGGGCGGCAAACAGTTCCGTCTGGTTCACTTTGCCGCCGGTCATCGCACCAAAATGTCCGCCGCTGAAACTCAGGTAGTTCCGGATCAGCTCATCCGCGTTGTTGATGACGCCCGTCATGCAAATCGCATAGGTTCCGAGATTTGAGCAGATCAGGAGCGGCTGCGGGTCGGCATCCGATATGCATCCAATGGCTGATGTCCCCTGCATCTCCTCGAAGATGTGCTCAAACTTCGTGCGAAACGGCGCATTTGAAATGTTGTGAATCTGCCGCTGAAGTCCGATCTCCGAATCCCAGGCGGCCATGCCGGCTCGCCGGGTCCCCAGATGACTGTGATAATCCACGCCAAAGAAGACGTCAAGCATGCAGTTCTTTTTTGAGGCAATCCCTAAAAATCCACCCATGACTTACCTTTTTGTTTTCCTCTCTGTCCGGACGCTCTCTGCCTGTCTGCCCAGCAAGGGACAGACAGCCGCAGCGTCCGTTCGTTCAGTGCCGCCCGGCAGGTGAATACCGGCCGGACAAATGAGAAAGGGAGCGGTTGCCAGCTCCCTCAGCACAGATTGGTTACGCAAAGAACAGTTTGGACAGCGTCATGGGATCAATGTACTTGCCGTCCTTGTACACGCGCATGTTGCCGCTGGCGATCTCATCAATCAGCATAACGCTGCCGTCCGCATCATAGCCAAACTCAAACTTGATGTCGTACAGATCAAGACCGCGGGCCTTCATCTCCTCCGCCACGATGGCGGTAATCTGCTTGGTCATCGCCTTGATGTCATCATACTGCTGACCGTTCATGACGCCCAGGTCAATGAGACCGTCGCGGGTGACGAGCGGATCGCCCTTTTCATCATTCTTGAACGTCATCTCGACATAGGCAGGAAGGTCTGCGCCCTCCTCAATATAATCACTGTAACGGCGGTAGAAACTGCCTACTGCCTTATAGCGGCAGATAACCTCAAGGCCCTTGCCAAACACCTTCGCCGGCCTGACTTCCATGGTCGTCCTGCCCAGGTCCGCGCTGACAAAATGCGTTGCAATACCGGCTGCATTGATCTTTTCAAAGAAGTAGATGCTCATCCTGAGATTGACATCGCCCACGCCCTCAATGGTCAGGCCGATGCTGTTCTCGCCAGGATCAAAGACGCCGTCCTTGCCGGTGCAGTCGTCCTTGAACAGAAGTTCATAATTCCCGTTCGGAAGCGCATAGACGTTCTTTGTTTTGCCAGTATAAACAAGCTTCTTTTCCATGAGTTTTCTCCTTTTCAGTTCCGTCACAATCTGTTGGTTAACTCCAGGCTGCGTTTCTGCCCGGAAACGGGATCATGGCTGCAGGACCTCATCATCCGGCCTGGCCTT
>JAFSZW010000316.1 GCA_017458865.1 Clostridia bacterium | reverse complement strand
CTACGGGCAGAGAGTTTTTTTGTTGAAAGGATGATGGACATGGAACGAAAGGTCGTTCTGGACATCCGGATTGAAGCGAATGGTCCGGCGCTGCATATGAAGGGCGAGAATGCAGAGATCGACATGATTCCCTTCCGGGGGACTGTTTCGGGCGAGCTGTTCAGCGGCATTGTGGAGCCCTGCGGTGTTGATACGCAGATTGTCAATGCCGTGGCTGTCAGGCACATGTCCGCGCGGTATATGCTGACCGGAAAAGATCCGGACGGACAAGTGGCGCACATCTATGTGGAAAATAACGGCTGGTTTGATGACAGAACCAAGACGATGCCGTTCCACACGGTTCCCACATTTTACACGGATAGCGCAAAGCTCGCGCCGTATCTTCACAGTACCCGGTTTGAAGGGGAAGGCGTAAACCTTGACGACGGGCTGCATATCATCTTTTACGAGATCGGGGGAAAGAGCGATGAATGAGCGATTCTACGGTGTCGGGGAGCCCCTCATTCAGCGGCAGCGGGATCAGGGAATAGATGCGCCTGCATATCTTGACCTGATCGCGGGGCTGGGATGCCGGGCCTACCGCGCCTGGATGCATCTGACCGAGCTGCTGTTTGACCCGCTCACCCCCAATCCGGAGGAGGTTGCACGGCACCGGGCGCTGCTTGACCGGGCGGCTCAGATGGACATTGAGGTCACGGCCATGAGCCATGAATGGTTCCTGCCGGATAAATGTCAGCAGCGCATGGGACATGCCATGCCGGCCCGGGACCTGACGCCGGGCAGTCTGTACATGCAGGCACTTGAAATGCTGGAACAGAGCTGGTACACCATGGTCTCTCTGTTCCCTCAGGTGGCTATCTGGGAGGTCGGCAATGAGTGGAACCTGAATGCGTTCCTGCATCCGGACGGGTTTCTGGATTCGGATATGTCTCATCCGTTCAGCGCAGATGAAAAGATGGATATAGCGGTGGATATGATGTACTTTGCCGCCCGGGGCATCCGCAGGGCGAATCCCGGGGCCAGGGTTGCATCCTTTTCGCCGGCACTGTCCACGCCGGGACTTGGCGGTGACATGCCTGATTATCTGCCGGTTATGTACGGTGTTGCCTGGACACTGGATAAGGTATACAGCCGGATTCGCTCCGGCAGATTCTGGTCCACCAATACTGATGATTACTTTGATCTTCTGGCCTGGCATCCGTACGTCTTTACCAACCGGGATGTCCCGGATGCGGACCTTTTCCTTGATGTGGATGAACCGGACCAGCTGTGGAAGAGCTATAATGATGCCGCATACAGAGTCATGAGAAAATACGGCGACGGCCATAAGCAGGTTCTGCTGACTGAATCCGGCTTTACGGACTGCGGTCATCCGGACTGGGAGAGACGCTATGCAGCGTACAATCGCAAAATGCTGCAGATTGCCGCTCAGCTGCCGTATGTACGAACGCTCCACAATTTCCGTCTGCTGAACGAGAACGCCATGCTGCGGCGGGGCGGGATTGAGGACAACCAGATTGGAGGCCTGACAGAGGTGTATTTCGGCCTCTTTACCGATCCCGAGGACGGATGCCGTCCGCGCGCCCGAGCGTATGCCATTCAGGAATGTACCGGCAGCACTGCCGATCTTGACGCAATTGCAAAGAAACTGAGTCTTGAGGAGGACTGACACCATGGCAGAACATCTGGTAAATACCACTACAGGTACCGTGCGCGGCTATGAACGCGACGGACGAATTGATTATCTTGGGATTCCTTATGCCCAGCCGCCTCTGGGGGATCTCCGCTTCAGGCGTTCTCTCCCCATCATGCCCTGGGAAGGCGTCCTTGATGCCAAGGAATATGGTGCTGCACCCATCCAGTACAACAACGGTGCCGTCATGGGTTCAGAGGATTGCCTGACGGTCAATGTCCAGCGCCCCCTGACCGGCGAAAAGCTGCCCGTCTTCATCTGGATTTACGGCGGCGGCTACAATACCGGATACTCGTCGGATGAGATGTACCGCGGTGAGGCATTTGTGAGGGACGGCATTGTGTTCTTCTCGTTCAACTACCGGACCAACATTCTGGGGTTCTATGACTTTTCCACCTATCCGGGATGCGAGGACTTTGAATCCAACAGGGGGCTGTCTGACCAGATTCTGGCACTCAACTGGATCCGGGCCAATGTGGAAGCATTTGGCGGCGATCCGGAACGGATCACCATTGGCGGCGAATCTGCCGGCGGTGCCTCTGTGACAAACATGCTGGTCTGCCCTGGTGTGAAAGGCTGCTTTACGCAGGCGATCATCCAGAGCGGCCTGCCCAACTGCGTTATGACGCACCAGCTGGCCAGGGAGAACATCGATCTGTTCCTGGAGGGGATGCACTGGACAGAAAAGGACCTGCCGCTGCTGCGCACCATGGATCCGCACCTCTTCCTGCTGGGGCATGAGTACGTCCAGGCAAAGCACCAGTACAAAAATCCGGGCATGTTCCTGCCGGGACCGGTCATTGACGATCTGCTGCCCGTCCGGCCTATTGATGCGCTGCGCGCCGGTGCAGCAGCCGGCATCCGGCTCATCATCGGGACCAACATGCATGAGGGCACGATGTTTGTCCATCCGGAAAACACCGGTTTCCCCAGCAACTGGACGATGGTCTGCCAGATGATGGAAAAGAACGGCCATGCAGACGCGCTGCCGGGCATCATAGGGTTCTACCATCAGGAGGGGCGGGACTACTTCACCTTCTTCAGGGACAATGCCG
>JAFSZW010000315.1 GCA_017458865.1 Clostridia bacterium | reverse complement strand
ATCGTACCGGCAATTGAGAAGCGCTTGGGATTGTCCCCAATGCTGATGATGGAGGACCATCCTGCCTGGGATCTTGAGGCCAAATATCTTGCACAGATGTGTGTCAATCTTATCGTGATTCTTTCACCGGAGATGATTGTTCTGGGCGGCGGCGTCATGCAGCAGGAACACCTGTTCCCGAAGATTCGGAAGTACGCACATGAACTGCTTGGTGGTTATGTGGCATCTGAACGACTGGATGAGGGCCAACTTGACAAGTATATCGTGCCGCCGGCACTGGGAAACAATTCCGGTGTTACTGGCGCACTGCTGCTCGGAGCAAAGCTGCTTTATACACTGCGCAGGCGCAATGGACAATGCTGATAGAATAAAAAGACCGAACTCCTGGGTTCGGTCTTTGCTTATGAAATAGCTTAGCAGAAGGAAGAGATGCTCAGGTGTTATCAAGCGGTATGCGGTAGATCTGACGGTTATCAAGTCCCCATATCTTCTCGCTGAAAGCGCCTGGCAATGTGTGAGAAATGGCGTCCTGCATTTCGTAAAGCCGGGCATCCAGAGTATCAATGAGATGCAGGAATTCTGCCTCGGCGAGCATGGGCTGTTTTGGACTGCCGTAGTCGGGGATACCGTGGTGTGAAAGTACCATGTGCTGGAGGAGACGAACCTTATCGGGATTGATGGAAAGACTTTTTCCGACTTCTTCAATGTTGATGACACCCCGGATAATGTGTCCAATCAGCTTGCCGTCAAGGGAATAATCTGAAACGACACCCATATCATCAGCATCCATTTCCTCAATCTTACCAAGATCATGAACAATAACACCGGCAAGGAGCAGGCTGGCATTCAGCTGCGGGTAGACAGGAAGCAGTGCTTTTGTGGCACGTAGCATGGAGACAGTATGATGAAGAAGGCCGGACCGCTCTGCATGGTGCATTTGCTTAGCGGCAGGAAAGGTCAGGACTTTTTCGCCGCTGCGCTCGAGGAGTGCAGTGGTCAGGAGTGCGTAGTCCGTATCTGGAATCGCATCTGCTGCAGCTTTGATCTCTGCCAGCATTGCATGCGGATCCTCCGGTGCAGAGGGGACAAGTGAATTCCAGTCGATGGGGTCATCGTTCTTCAGCAGATCTACCTTTTCAAGTCGGAGCTGCATGCGGCCATTGTACTCATTTCCTGTTGCCCGAATGCGTACGACAGAACCGATCGGCGGCGGCGGGACAGAGGCATCCCACATCTTGGCATTCATTGTGCCTGTACAGTCGGAGACGTTCATATCCATATATTTTTTTCCTGCCTGTGAAACCCTGATTTCAGCGCTTCTTACAAGGACAATACCTTCGAAGCGGGCTGCATTGGTCAGTTCGGCAAGTGTAATTGTATTTTTGTAAACGTTCATGGTTGAACCTCGCAATTGTGATGGGGTTATTATCGCGGATTTGAATGGAAATTTCAAGAGGCTTTTGCCTGACTGCGTATGGCACAGGAGTCCCCACAATTTATTGCAAGAGAAAAAGGGCAAGGGTGTCTGCTTTGCTGGTTATAGCTATATATGTTAGTGTTGACTAATTATTGATAGTTCCCTTACAATAGTGATACAGAGTCTCAAAAATGAAGGGGAGTGCAGGAGTTGCCCAGAATGAGGGAAACAGTGACTCCGCTCATGAATCGAGTGTTGCAGGTCCTTTCGTGTGAATCGGTTCATCTGACCGCAGAGGAGATTCTGGGAAAAGTGGATGATGTCGGACGCGCAACGGTATACAGGGCACTGGACCGTCTCTGCGAGGAAGGCCTTATCAACCGTCTGTCTCTGGAAGGCGGGACTTCGGTCTATGAGTATGTCAGGGAACCGCATATGCATTTTATGTGCAGACAATGTGGGCGTATCTGTGATATTTCCGGAGATCCTGCGGCAATTCTTGAGCAGACAATGCGCAAAAGCGTTCACATCGTTCAGAAAATGGATGTGACAGTGTATGGAATTTGTCGCGACTGCCAACTGGCAGTGAACAATGAAAATGGAGGGTAATAATATGGCTAAATGGGTTTGCGGTATCTGTGGTTATGTGTATGAAGGTGACGAGCTTCCGGCCGATTACAAGTGTCCTGTCTGTAAGGCACCGGCTTCCAAGTTCACCAAGCAGGAAGGCGAACTGACCTGGGCTGCTGAGCACATTGTCGGCATCGCGAAGGATGCGCCTGAGGAGATTAAGCAGGGACTGCGCGAGAACTTCAACGCTGAGTGCTCCGAGGTTGGCATGTATCTGGCGATGAGTCGTGTGGCTTTCCGTGAGGGATATCCGGAGATTGGCCTCTACTGGGAGAAGGCTGCATATGAAGAGGCTGATCATGCGGCAAAGTTTGCTGAGATGCTCGGTGAAGTGCTGACGGATTCTACCAAGAGAAATCTTGAGATTCGCGTGGATGCTGAGAATGGCGCTACAGCCGGCAAGACCGAACTCGCCAAGAAGGCGAAGGCGCTTAACCTGGATGCTATCCATGATACGGTGCATGAAATGGCTCGTGACGAAGCACGTCATGGTAAGGCATTCAAGGGACTGCTTGACCGCTATTTCAAGTAAAATACTTAATACCCGGAGACTGCCCGAACAGGCAGTCT
>JAFSZW010000314.1 GCA_017458865.1 Clostridia bacterium | reverse complement strand
CGAGCCGTCATTTTCGGCTCGTCTTTCTTTGTCTCTTGTCCTCATACAGGGCTTTGTCCGCTTCAGCAAGCATCTGTTCAAGCATTGGACGCTCACGCACCTTCCGGGCGCACATGCCCATGCTGGCGCAGACCGTATACGGCTTGTCTCCCGCGATGCTGTGCGCATTTGCCTCAATCCGGGCGCGGTATGGCTCAATGCTGTCCGGGAGTTCATCCACGAATACCGCAAGCGCAAACTCATCCCCGCCATATCTGGCGCATGCACCGCGGCCCTCAGCCTCAAGTTCAAGCGCACGGCCAATGCTCTGGATGGCATGATCGCCCTCTACATGACCATATACGTCGTTGATCTTCT
Organism: Clostridia bacterium; assembly: GCA_017458865.1. Classification (GTDB taxonomy): domain Bacteria; phylum Bacillota; class Clostridia; order Christensenellales; family Aristaeellaceae; genus Ventricola. Next base: position 1,849 of record JAFSZW010000314.1, on the reverse strand, counting down.
TCAGCCAGTCAAGATCAATGGAGAAGAGAACAAGCAGCTTTCCCTGCATCTCTGACTCATCCAGCATGCTGTCCAGCCGGTCAAAGAATCCGCGGCGGTTGAAAAGACCTGTCAGATAGTCATGTTCCGCAATTTTGAGGATCTCCGTATTTGCTTCCCTCAGCCGCTTGTTATTGAGCACTGCGCTGAAGGCAGCTGAAAGAAAGATCGCCTGCTCCTCAAAACGCTGCTCAACTCTGAGGCTCCAGTGATCCGTTCCACAGACGATGAGCCCCATGGTTTCATCCATTGTCTGCAGGAGATGCACCATAACCGCGCAGACATTCGGGTTTGATGAAACCGTTTCATAATCCGGTAACGGCGCACCCCGCCAGCGGTACCGCCTGCCACGTGTAAACTGACTGTAACCGCCGTGCAGCATCGTCACTGCGTAATCTGTATCATTCGCATCCAGTGCACTCACGCAGTAATAGGGCTCAGGCCATCTCACAAAAAAGCCATTCAGAACCTCAGCCAGTTTATCCACGGAATCCATGCTGAGCGTTTCCCGGACGAACTGACCCATCTCCTTCATATGTCTGGCATAATCCAGATTCTCGTTCATCAGCAAGCTGATTACCTCAGAGAATTCCGACACGCTGCGATTCGCACATCCGCAGGACCGCCGCCGCTCCATGATAAACGGCAGCTGCATGTATTCCGTGTTTCCGGCATCATCCGGTTTCCATGTTGAAATCCGGTTCAGCATTTCAGCGATCGTTTTGTCAAAGTCCGGTACCGCCGTGGTAATCATCGGATCGTACCATTTTCCCAGTACAATGCCGTCAAATCCGCTCACGATAACCTGTTCCGGAACGGCAATGCCGCGTCCTTTGAGATAGTTGCACACGGCAATTGCCATGGCATCATTTGCGCAGATGAACGCCTCCGGCATTTCTCCGCCTGATGCGAAGTATTGTTTCAATGCCTCAGTGGCCGGCACTTCCCAGTAATCCCCGTAAATGATCCGATCCTGTCTGAGTTCAGTACCCGCCTCAGCCAGGACTTTCCGACAGATTTCGATTCTTTCCTCCGAATACGAATTGTCCTTGAATCCGGCAACCATGACGACGTCTTTCCGGCCATGGTCAAATACCATATGACGTACGATCTGTTCAAAGCCGCCCGCATATACGTGCTGAACATTGATGCATCCCTCATAGGTGCGCTCAAGCATGAAAATGGGAATGCCCATCTCATTCGCCATCTGAATCAGCTTCTGGTTGATCTCATCCGAGCGGATCATCTCACCGAAAAGCACCATTCCGGCAAGGTGGTCCTTCTCAATCAGAGACAGGTATCCCCGGATGCCTTCCTCGCCCCTCTGGAGCACCATATTGCGGTCAAATGTAACGCACAGCGGCAGATAATCCCACTTCGCCGCAGCAGGAATCAGACTGGACAGAAACAGATTCAGGTTTTCACTGTCCTCCCATGATGCACAGACCGCAATAATCTGTCGTTCTTTATTCATTAGTCCCCTCCTGATACGGGTTTACATTATCACTTTCTGCCATTTTCGTCAATGGTTGAATGCAAGGAATTCACCGAAAATGATACAAAAGCAGGCCCAGGCGATGAAATTTGGATAAAAAAAGACCGCCTTCAGTAAAAGCGGTCACTTGGGGTCTCATTAAAAATCTGCTGGCCCGTCAGGCCTGAGTCTGAACCGTATCCGGCATCATTGTTATCTGCATTACCGGTTTTTTGTCCGTATTATTTTGCCCCGGTTCTGACCTGCGCATGCATGCCAAACCGGATCTGCAAGTCTGTTTCAAAGCTGATTACCGCCTCATATTCGGCATTCTTG
>JAFSZW010000313.1 GCA_017458865.1 Clostridia bacterium | reverse complement strand
GGGCGTGCTGATCTTTACGGGGATCCTGTTCATCTGCGCGCTGATTGCCGGTGCCGCCACCTTCTGGCAGGGATTCTGGCTGGCCTTTGGGCTGATGGTCTGGATCGGCCTGTATGACACCTGCTTTCTGGACTGGGTGCTGTTTGCCAATCTGCCCATGTTCCGCCTGGAAGGCACGGAACACATGGACAAGGCCTATCATCAGAAGTGGTTCCACCTGAAAGGTATGCTTTTCCCGGGCATTGTTTTTGCGCTGATCCCCGCGGCGCTGGTGGGATGGCTGATCGTGCTGGTGAGGTAAAAGATCATGAAAGTACTGGTTTATGGTTCCGGCGTGATCGGCTGCTATCTGGCGCATGTGCTTTGCGCAGCCGGCAGCGATGTTACGCTGCTGGCCCGCGGCGAGTGGAAAGAGCAGCTGCAGAAGAACGGATTGAGGATCCGCCATCATCTCCAGCGGAAGACCACCCAGGATCACCCGAGGGTGATCGGCGGCATTGAAGAGGACGACACTTATGACGCCGTGTTCGCCGTCATGCCATACAACAGAATGCGGACGATTCTGGAACCGCTGGCGGCTGTTCATGCTCCGATCGTTGTGCTGGTGGGCAACAACATGAGTCCCGCCGATATGCAGCGGGAGGTCCTGGATCATTCGGTGTGCAACAAGCAGGTGCTGTTCGGCTTTCAGGCCACCGCGGGCAAACGGGATCATGAAAAGGGCATGCTGATCTGCGAACGAGCCGGGGTCGGCGCCATGGACATTGGCTGTCTGCATGGCGAGACAGATCCTTCGACAAGATCAAAGCTTACCGCCCTGTTTGGCAAAACCGGCTACAGGCTCCGCTGGCAGCCGGATATGGAAGCCTATCTCCTCTGCCATCTGGCGGCGGTGCTCCCCATCTGCTATCTGGCCTATGCCTGCAACGGTGACCTGACGGCTTCCACAGGGAAGCAGCGGAAGCTCATGCGCATGGCCTCCCGGGAGGCGTACGCGATGCTGAAGGCGCAGGGCATCCCAATTCTGCCGGAGGGTGACGACCGATACTACGCCCCGGGGATCAAAGGCGCGGTCATGCAGTTTCTGTACTTCGGAATGGCCAAGTGGAAAACCGCGGGAGATCTCATCGCCTGTGAGCATTGCCGGAACGCCTTTGAGGAGATGGAGATGCTGGATGCGGGCTTTGAGAGAGTCCTTGCCCGCAAACCGGAATTCCCCATGCCCAACTGGCGGGAGTTGAAGGCGCAGATGCCGGGATGGGAGACAATCAGACAGAAATACGGAAAGAAGAAAAGCATCCCTGCAGGTTGACCCGGACAAGGAGTGAAGACTTGCTATGCGCTTTATTACAATGGGCTCGGCAGATCATCCGCCCGTCCTGTTTATTCATGGGCTGTCCGCCACGGCAGAGAGCTGCTACGGAGAGGTTGGTCGGTATCTGCAGGAAGAATGGCACGTGATTCTCTGTGAGCTGGACGGGCATTACCCGGGAAGCGAGACTTTTCCGGGCATCGACCAAACCTGTTCGCAGATCGAGGCGTATGTACAGGACAACTGTGGCAGAAACCTGCATGGACTGGTGGGCTTGTCCCTGGGAGGCACCATCGCCGTATCTATTCTGAGCCGGGCAAATATCCTGATACAGAAAACGGTGCTGGACGCGCCGTTTGTCGTGGATATGGGCATCCTGCGAGGCCTGTATACATGGATTTTTCCGGTCGGTGTGGCGCGAATACGTGACGGCAAGTATGTTCCAGGCTTTCTGATTGACCTGCTGATGGGCAAAGGCAACCGCAGCGTCATCGAGATGCTGTATCCGCAGATTGCGGCGGAAACCTGCCGGATCACCTGTCGGGAAATATACCGTTATCACATTGACACAGGCATCAGGAACACAGGCTCCTCTGTCGAATTATGGCGTGGATCAAAAGAACCCTATCCTGAAAAAGGAGCGGCTTTGCTGAAAACATATCTCCCGGACATGAAAGAGCGAGTGTTCTCCGGTATGGGTCACTGCCAGTTTCTGCACGAGCATCCGGAGGAATATGCACGGCTGCTGGGTGGATATATGAAAGAAGGTGTGTCGCAATGAGAGAGAAAGATCTGCCCATCGACCGCTCACAACACGCAGTCTATACAAAGAACGCAAAGAAATGCGTTCTGCGGCTTCTGCATCGCTGGTATGGCGATCAGACCTGCAAACAACTCTGGGAAAGGATCCAACTGCAGTACTGCGAGTTCCTGAAGGATGAGCCACCCATGGCCGGCGCAAAGATCAAGGTTAGCATCTATGACCCGATCCTGATCTTTGCCTGGTACAAAGTCGTGCCGAACAAACCTCCGCTGACGGATGTTCAGCAGGACATCTTCGATTGCTTCATGGGTTCATTTGATCTGCTGGGCAAAATCTTCAACCTCAACCGCAGGCTTGACAATCGCCTCGCCAGCCGCATTTTTCAGAAGGCCAATGACATCCGCGTTGAGGAGATCAAACGCTTTCCAGGTTCCTTCCGTATGGGTTCCTGCTCCTATGACAGGGAGAATGGCGTAATCCGCTACAGCTTTACCCAGTGTCCCAACGCGGAATTCGCCAAGCGCCATCACATGGAAGATGTGCTGCCGGTC
>JAFSZW010000312.1 GCA_017458865.1 Clostridia bacterium | reverse complement strand
GTCTGTCCCGGCCGGTAACAGTCACCATGAGGTAAAGCTCTGACTGTGTCATAATTGGCACGCTCCTTTCCCTTCCCGTGTGCCTGCAGCTACAGGTCGATTACCGCATCATCCGGCAGATCTGCAAACAGATCAACGGTTACCGGTTTCAGCCTGCGGTGGAACTGCTTGATCCTGTAGATCACGCCAAGCCCCTGGATGGTCAGCAGAGGCGTCATTGCAACCAGAGCGACGACGCCGAAAGCATCCGTTGCAATATTCCCGCCCATTGCCGTGCAGAATCCCATGGTCATGGGCAGCAGGAATGTGGCAGTCATGGGACCAGAGGCGACACCGCCGGAGTCAAAGGCAATTGCCATAAAGAGACGCGGTGCAAGGAAACTGAGCAGAATGGCTGCGATATACCCGGGAATCAGAATGTACAGGATATTGATGTTCAGCATAATCCGCAGCATGGAAAGGCCTATGGAAATGCCGACACCAAGGCACATGGACAACTGCAGACTCCGGCCGGAGATGGCGCCGTCCGTCAGGTCCTCCACCTGACGCATGAGCACATACACGGCGGGCTCTGCCTTGACGACCAGATAGCCTATCATCACGCCAAGCGGGATGATGATCCAGTTGAACGTCACCTCACCCAGCCTCTCACCGAGATAGGCGCCGGCAGGCATAAACCCGTAGCTGGCGCCAAGCATGAAAATGGTCAGGCCAAAGTAGGTATAAAGGATGCCGAGCCCGATGCGTGAGAGCGCGGATTTGCTCAGACGGAGCAGGACAAAGTTGAGTACGAAGAAAAAGATGGTAATCGGCAGAATGGAGGCTAGCATCTCCCGAAGATAGACCGGGATGCCGCCGCCAAAGAGCGATCTCAGTTCAATGGTATTAAGGACGTTGGTCACCGTGATTGGCGAATAGTCCGCACCGTCCGCTCTGAAGATGATGCTGAGCAGCAGAACTGCCAGAATCGGGCCGATTGAGCAGAGTGCAACGAGACCGAACGAGTCCTCAGATGCATTTTTGTCGCTTCGAATGGACGCAATGCCAAGACCGAAACTCATGATAAACGGAACCGTCATGGGACCGGTTGTGACGCCGCCTGAGTCAAAGGCCACGGCACGGAAGTTCTCCGGTGCCAGGAACACAAGGCCCAGCGTCAGCAGATAGAATCCCACAAGAAGCAAATGCAGAGAGATCCTGTAAAAGATTCTGAGCAGTGCAAGGACCAGAAACAGACCTACGCCTATGCCAACCATGAGAATGAGCAGAATGCCGGGGATGGCCTGCACCTGCGAGGCAAGCACCTGCAGATCCGGCTCTGAGATGGTAATCAGGACACCCATGGCAAAGCTCAGAATCAGGATGAGTCTGAGGTTTCGCGTTGCTGTGATTCTGGAACCAACCGCCGAACCCATGGGCTCCATGGCAACCTCTGCGCCGACGGAAAAGAACATCATGCCAATCACCAGCAATGATGCGCCAAGCAGGAAGCTGAGCATTGTCCCGCTTGGAATCGGTGCTACCGTCAGGCTGAGCAGCGAGACCATGAGAACTATCGGTAAAACGGCGGTCAGCGCTTCCCTGAATTTCTCAACCAGTTTATGTCGCAATTGCATCGTTTATCTCCTGTATTGTCCGCAGCTGAGGCAGATGAAAAGGCGTTTCCGTCTGCTCTATTCTGCAGCCGCCTGCGTATAGAGCGCCTCAAGCGCCTCAGGTGTCACGGACCTTGTCTGATTGTAGATAACCTCGCCATTCCGGTTCAGGACAATCGTCTGCGGCATTGTGGAAGATCCGCCGACGATGTCCCAGATCTCATCGTCCTCCGTATCAATGGTGAACGGCATCTCATAGCCCTTGTCTGCGAGATACTCATCCACATCATAGACAACCAGAGAAGAGTGCACGATGAGCATGGCGATGTCATCCCGATGGGCCTTGTAGAGATCATTAAAGTACGGCAGTTCCTGTTTGCAGGGCGCGCAGTGCGTCGCCCACAGGTTGATAAAGGTCACCCTGCCGCGGGTATTCGCAAGGTGGAACGTGCTGCCGTCCATGCACTCAGCGGTGAAGTTGGAAAGCTGCTCGCCCACCTCGTACCCGATGGGCGCGCTGCTCACATACTGACTGGCCAAAGTGCCTGTCGGCTGAGCGGACAGTGTATCATCAGCAGATGATGATACGCTGTCTGCCGCCGAAACCGCAGAATCAGGCGCGGCCTCAACGGGTTCACCTGCAGCCTGCGCGTAGAGCGCTTCAAGCGCCTCGGGCGTTACGGACTTGGTCTGGTTGTAGATAACCTCGCCATTCCGGTTCAGGACAATCGTCTGGGGCATCGTGGAAGATCCGCCGACGAGGTCCCAGATCTCATCGTCCTCCGTGTCAATGGTGAATGGCATCTCATAGCCCTTATCTGCCAGATACTCATCCACATCATAGACGACCAGCGAGGAGTGAACGATGAGCATGGCAATGTCATCCTGATGCGCTTTATAAAGGTCATTAAAGTACGGCAGTTCCTGTTTGCAGGGTGCACAGTGCGTTGCCCACAGGTTGATAAAGGTCACTTTGCCGCGGGTATCCGCGAGGTGGAAGGTACTGCCGTCCATGCACTCAGCGGTAAAATCGGCCAGCTGCTCACCTACCTCGTATCCGATGGGCGCATCGCTTGAATACTGCCTGGTTTCGGATGCCGGCATTTCTGCAGGCGCAGGTGTTTCCATATCCGCTGCGGCCTGCTGGTAAAGCGTTTCAAGG
>JAFSZW010000311.1 GCA_017458865.1 Clostridia bacterium | reverse complement strand
CACGTGTCTGCCCGGCTCAGGCTATTTCCGGCGAGGTCAAGAAGCAGCATGTTATTGATCCGGATAAGTGCCTGAAGTGCGGTGCATGTATGGAGAAGTGCCGTTTCGGTGCCATCACCAAGATGTAAGCGGAGGAAAGAAACAATGGAGAAAATGATTAGCCTTACAATTGATGGTGTACAGGTGCAGGTGCCTAATGGTACAACGGTACTTGAGGCGGCCAGACAAGCTGGCATCCATATTCCTACCCTGTGCTTCTTAAAGGGGATTAACGAGATCGGTGCCTGCCGGATGTGCGTTGTCGATTCCGGTGCCCGTTCCCTCCAGGCTGCCTGCGTCCTTCCGGCAACGGATGGCATGGTGGTCAAGACCAACACCCCTGCGATCAAACAGTATCGCAAGAATATCCTCGAGCTGACCCTCTCCACGCACGAGAAGAAGTGCCTCAGCTGCATCCGCAGCCAGAACTGCGAACTGCAGAAGCTGTGCCTTGAGCTTGGCGTTGAGGATGGCGACAAGTACGAGGGCGTCAAGAACAGCTACACGATCGATGACCTTTCCCCGTCCATCGTTCGTGACAACAACAAGTGCGTGCTTTGCCGCCGCTGCGTCTCCGTCTGCGCGAATGTGCAGGCCGTCGGCGTCATCGGACCGGTGAACCGCGGATTCAAGACCGCGATCGAGTCTCCGTGGGAGATGAAGCTCGCTCAGATGGGCTGCATCAACTGCGGACAGTGCATCGTCAACTGCCCGGTCGGCGCACTCTATGAGAAGGACGACACCGCTGAGGTCTGGAAGCTGCTCGCAGATCCGGATAAGCATGTGGTCATCCAGCCGGCACCGGCTGTCCGCGCTGCACTCGGCGAGGAGTTTGGCTATCCGATGGGCACCTCTGTCACCGGCAAGATGGCTACGGCCATGAAGCGCCTTGGATTTGACCGTGTATTCGACACCGACTTCGGTGCTGACCTCACGATCATGGAAGAGGCCAACGAGCTGGTTGAGCGGATCACCAATGGCGGCAAGCTCCCGATGATCACCTCCTGCTCGCCGGGATGGATCAAGTTTGCCGAGACCTATTATCCGGACTTCCTCGACAACCTGTCCAGCTGCAAGTCACCTCATGAGATGACCGGCGCTATGATCAAGACCTACTATGCTCAGAAGGCTGGTATTGATCCGGCGAAGATCGCTGTCGTCTCTGTCATGCCTTGTACCGCCAAGAAGTTTGAGGCCAAGCGCCCCGAGCTCGGACACGACGGTCTGGCGGATGTGGATGTTGTCATCACCACCCGTGAACTGGCCCGCATGATCAAGGAAGCCGGCATCAACTTCAATGCGCTGCCGGACAGCGACTTTGACAGCATGATGGGCGAGTCCACCGGTGCCGGCGTCATCTTCGGCGCGACCGGCGGCGTTATGGAAGCTGCGCTGCGTACCGCCTATGAGACCATCACGGGCGAAAAGCTTCAGGATGTTGAGTTCCATCAGGTCCGCGGCGTCCAGGGCATCAAGGAAGCAACGATCAACATCGGCGGATCCGATGTGAGCGTAGCCGTTGCCAGTGGAACCGGCAATGCAGCCAAGCTGCTTGACGATGTCCGTGCAGGCAACAAGAACTATGCCTTCATCGAGGTCATGGCCTGCCCAGGCGGCTGCGTCAACGGCGGCGGCCAGCCGATCGTCTCCTCCACCGTCAAGATGGAGTGCGACATCCGCGCCGAGCGTGCCAAGGCGCTCTATGGTGAGGACCGCGCAAAGCCCCTCCGCAAGAGCCATGACAACAGCGAGATTAAGACGCTGTATGATGAGTTCCTGAAGAAGCCGGGCAGCCATGTGGCTCACGAGCTCCTGCACACGCATTACGAGAAGCGCCCGCTCTACACCGAGTAAACGCAACAAAAAAGGATTTCCACCGCAAAGGTGGAAATCCTTTTTTAATGAATCTCAAAGGTCTTCATGTCATCCAGCCGAAGCACAAGGAGCGCACACTTTTTCGGCCCGAAATTAGGTCGGTTGATGAGCGCACAGCCGCCATCAATGTCGATATAGTTGTCCTGCCGGTAGATGCCGCTTTGATCCATCGCCTGAACCGGCACATGACCGGCAACGAACACGGTATCCGTGAAACAGGTAAACGATGTCCAGGGGAGATCAAAATCATACTTCTCTCTGAGCGGTGAATACCAGACCGCATGGAACAGCCTGTTTCCACCAGGACTATCCAGCGTCATGTAATTGGCATCATATTGCACGTCCGTGAGCGTGATCCGTCCGGGAATCGTGGACGGGTCGTCACCGAATTCTCTGCGGAGCTCACCGCTGTCCGGTGCGCCTAAATAGGACGAATGGCAAAGGCAGTACCGTTGCCCATTTACCTCGACGATTTTCTGAATCCAGGCTGAGTGGAGATAGTCAAGCAACTCAGACTGCTCAGCATCTGAGAGCTCCATAAAGTGCTCATAGGTTACCCACCCGCCGTTGCCATGGGAAAACCAGTTGCGTGCATAATACCCGTTTTTCCATTCCCAGTCGTCCTGAGTCTTCGCTTTTTCCTGAAGGGAGAACAGCATAAACAGCTCATGATTCCCGATGAACGGCACAATGTTCGGGTGTTTCCGCATGTCCATCAGAATGCCAATGCCGTCCTCGCTGCGATCTATCATGTCCCCCAGAACATACAGCGTATCGGATGAGGAAAGCTGAATCTCATCCAGCATTCGCGCATACCGGTCATATACTCCATGAATGTCAGAACAGACGTAAATCATACAAATCCCTCCAATCGCCTGATAACAGTTTGTGAACTGGCTGTAATTCTAGTACATGTAAACCGGAATGTCAATAAAATCAGACAAATAATCAAAATTGAGAATACTGAACGACGCTTTTCTGATTCACAGAAGAAATTTGCCACATAACGTATAATTCCTGCTAGCCGTTTTCAGAATATGGGCCGTTCCAGACAAAAAACGACAGGGCATATGCCCTGTCGCAAAGCAAGACGTGTAATTACCACCACCAACGGCGGAAAGCGTGCATCGTCCCATCGGATCTTTCTTCGAGACCGGTGTAACCAGTACACGGCTCACAGTACCAGCGATGAAGCAATTCCTGCTTGGAGATCTTCCCAGCATTGTACATCTCAAGAAGCCAACCGTTCTCGTTGTCACCACACCAGGGGTAGCGCGGCTCTTTCCGGTACTCATTGGGATGCTCACTCTTGTAAACTGCGAACTCTTCGGCTGTCATGCCTTCGAAGAGCTGGACATACTGCTTTGGCACATAGCCCTGTCCAACCCATGTGTCGCAGAGGTAGGCGGTGCCTTCCTCGCCGAGCACGGTAATGGGGGCGCGCTTGATGAGCTGTCCGCGGCTCGGGTACATTTCATCCGGGCTCTTCCGGACATTGACTTTTGTCCCGGTGCAGCAGGCATATACGGGATACTCAACGGCTGATGCAACCGCTGCGGTAAGAAGCATCAGGACGAGAATGAAGAGTCCCAGGCGTTTCTTTGAACTGAACATGATGATCCTCCCAGACGGAAATTGATACGAGGCTTGAGCTTCCTCGGTGTTTCTGAGAGTATTATAACATGCCACGCGTCAGTATACAAGACAGTATTTTGTATTTATTAAAACAAGGATACACAATATACTGTGGTTTGGGCGCCGTTCAGCCAGTCACGCCTGCCTTCCGCTCGCGGCGTTTCCAGTAGATAAAGTAATAGGAGAGCTCAACCACACAGGTGCACATCCAGCCGACAGGATAGCCAAATCCAACCCACATGGGTGTGTTGGAGATGAAATGAGTCAGGACGTACAGAGAGATCTGGCGGATAACCACGAATCCCAGAATCATGATGATCATGGGCCCCTTGGAGTCTCCGCGGCCGCGGAGGGCACCGGCCAGCACATGGTTGATTCTGTTGAACAGCAGGAAAAAGACATTGGCCTTGATGAACAGAACACCGAAATCAATGACGGAGCTGTCACCCGTGAAAAGCCCTATGAACTGCGGGGCAAACAGGAACAGAATCACAGCGATGAAGGCGGTCACGGCCAGGGATGACAGGACAATCGTTGTCGTGCCGCGGCTGACTCTTTCCTTCTGTTTTGCACCGATATTCTGGCTGACAAACGTGGTTGCAGCCATGGCCATGCTCTGGATGGGGAGCATGAGGAAGGAATCCAGCTTGTTGTAACAGCTCCATCCTGCCATGCAGCTTGACCCAAAGTAGTTAATGTAAGACTGAACGAAGATATTGGAGAATGCAGTGATGACGGACTGAATCGCCGCCGGCAGCCCAACGGAAAAGATCTTGCCCAGCGTGGAAAAGTCAATGTGCATATCCTTCCAGACAAACCGGTAGATGTCGTCCGTCCGGGTGAGCAGAATCAGGATGAGCGCAGCGGATATGAACTGCGAGATGATGGTGGCATAGGCAACACCGGCGATGCCTGCCTTCAGGACGATCACGAAAAGGAGGTCCAGGATAATGTTCAGCACACTGGTTAAGATGAGGAACATCAGGGGACGTGTCGTATCGCCGACGGCTCTCAGAATGCCGCTTCCGATATTGTAGATCAGAAGTCCGGAGATGCCCGAGAAGTAGATGGTCAGATAGACGGTTGCAGAATCCAGCACATCATCCGGTGTGGACATGAACCTGAGCATGGGACGGACCAGGAGGACACCGACGATGGTGAACATGATGCAGAGGATGAAGGTGGCGGTTAGCGTGGTTTCAATGGCGGTATGCAGCGTTTTATATGCCTTCGCGCCAAAGTGATACCCGATAAGGACACCTGCGCCTATGGAGAACCCGTTAAAGAAGAAGACCAGCATATTGACGATGACCGTTGTTGAACCAACAGCGGCAAGCGCTTCCTTGCCGACAAAGTTGCCAACGACAATGGAGTCTACAGTATTGTAGAGCATCTGGAAGACATTGCCGAGCATGAGCGGAAGCGAGAAAAGTATGACCTGTTTCAGGATGGGACCGCTGGTCATATCGCGTGAGGTCGTACGGGCATGATGGTGGAGCATAGAGGGGCCTCCAGGATGATGTGTTCTGATTGCTAAATTTTCCTTTGAGACACTGGCATAAATACGAACAGCCATTTTGTGTCAGGCCATTATAGCAGATAGGCACTGTATGGTCAAAACAGAATTTCCCGGCCTGTTTTGCCTGAAAAGTGCCAAATTCACCGGATGCATCGGGCACTGATGGCCGGTATCCCAAACCAGTCTGCTTTTCATGAACCATCCCAGACCAGACAGCCAGAAGAGGCAGAAAATACACTGATAAAGCGTGATTTCCCTGTTTTCGCAGCGCGCATTTTATGGTATGATTGACATACAGTCGCAGTACTGTGAGGGAGATGTGGATTCTGTGGAGAAGGTAACGGAAAATACGCCCCGGATAAGGGCTTTTCTGCGCGAGGTGGGTATACGCCCGATCGAACGTCTGGACCAGGAGATTGAGGGTGCGTTTGGTTACATAAAGGGCGGTGAGATCATAGACGAGATGAATCATCTGTTTGACCTTGATGAGGCAGACGGAGATTCAGCCCCAATGTACTCAAGACACCAGGCTGATCTCATGGAATATATGAATTCTATCCCCAGACTTTCTATCCTATGCTCTTCCTTCTATGACTGGTTTGTATTCAGACGCGTCATGGAGCGCATCTGTAAATACGATTCGATCTTTGGAAACCAGGTGTTGGATATTGGCTGCGGGAACGGGATCATCACATCCTTCATAGCCCGCAGTTTCCCCGAAAGCAATATCACAGGCATGGATCTGCTTCATAATCCGATCCAGACTGCCAGGCACATTGCCGAATCGCTGCATATTTCCAATGCTCGGTTCATCCAGACAGATACCCCGCCGGAGTCTGACTATGATACTGTAGTCTCCATTCGCGTCATGCATGAAAACATGGACAGATTTGCTTATGCAAAGCAGGCTGCATCCGCATTGAAAGCGGGCGGGCATCTCATCGCTTTTGAACGTATCCTGCCGAGTAGGTCAGGACCCGACGAGATTCAGATTTATGAGATGGCAGGTCTTTCGCTGATGGAACAGTCCGTTGAGCATATTGAGTGCCGGATAGGAGACGAAATCGGTTCATTTCTGTTTGTCATCTTCGAGCACAGGAATTAAGCCGGACTGGCAGGATAGCCGGGCATGATGTGCGGCGT
>JAFSZW010000310.1 GCA_017458865.1 Clostridia bacterium | reverse complement strand
GCCTTGGTTTGCTGTTCTCAAACGGCGCGCTGGTTCTGTTTGGTTCTCAGTACAGGACGATTCCGACCAGCTACGCCCAGACCTATATCAACATGGGACCGGTTACGTTGGCTCTGCCGAGACTGATCAGCTTTGGCGTCCTGATTGTCATATCTGTTGCGCTGTTTGCCTTTCTCAAGTATTCGACGATCGGCAAGCAGATCCGCGCCGTTTCGCAGAACCCGGTCGGTGCTGAGGTGGTTGGCATCAATACCAAGCGGATTTACATTCTGACGTACGGCCTGGGTGCTGCACTGGCGGGTGTTGCCGGTGCACTGCTGACAGGATTCTATACCATTTTCCCGACTGCAGGTGCCAGCTTTGGCTTCAGGGCTCTGATCGTCGTTGTTGTCGGTGGCCTTGGATCTATTCCCGGCGCATTTTTCGCAGGCATTTTCCTCGGACTGCTTGAGACGATGGTCGCGCTGTTCATCAGCCCGTCTTACAGTGACCTTATCGTTTTTGTGACATTTATTGTCATCCTTGTCGTCCGTCAGTTGATCATCATCAGGAGGAAATGAGTATGAGCGAAAAGAGAAAGGCGGTCCGCGCGTACCGTCGGAACCTGACTATTGCACTTGGCCTCCTTCTGCTGATCTTTATCTGCATTCCACTGTTCGTGAAATCCCCGTATATCCTCAACATTTTTGTTCTGGTATTCTATATGTCCACGCTTTCCATGGCATGGAACCTGCTGGGCGGCATGACAGGACAGAACTCACTCGGGCATGCAGCCTATATGGGCCTTGGTGCTTATGCGAGCTGTCTGTTCATTACAAAAGCCGGTGTTAATCCCTGGCTTTCGGCAGTACTGGGCATGGTGGTTGTCGGTCTTGTGGCGGGCATCATTTTCTATCCCTGCTTTATCCTGCGCGGCCCGTACTTTACACTGGTTTCCATCGCGTTCGGTGAAGCACTGAGACAGTTTATCATCAACTCCAGTTTCTTTGGCCGTGCCAGCGGCGTGGGTCTCCCATTCGGCCGTGATTCCTGGCTGTTTTTCCGATTTGGCAGCAAAGTGCCATATTATTATGTGGGACTGGTCATGGTATTGCTGGTGTATCTTCTGATGAAGAAGATTGAGCGGTCAAAGATGGGCTATGCGCTCAGAACCATCCGTGAGGATGAGGATGCAGCGGCAGCCATTGGCATCAACCCGACAAAGTATAAGATCATGGCGGTTGTGGTTTCGGCCATGGTGGCTGCACTGGTCGGATTCTTCTATGCCAGTTATATTCGCTATATAGATCCGGAACTCATGGTTCTTGCGAAATCCACCGAATCCGTCTTGCCGGCGGTTGTTGGCGGTGCAGCATATGTGGAAGGCCCGCTTGTCGGTGGCCTGATCATGATTCCGCTGTCTGAGTTCCTGAGAGCCAAGTACAGCTCCATACTGCCAGGCATCAACATGCTCCTGTATGCGGTTGTCCTGCTCATCGTCATCCGCTTCCGTCCGACAGGTATCCTTGGCTGGTACATGAACAGCAAAGCGAAGACGTTCATTGATACACGAATTCTGCGGAAACCGCCTGTTGAGGTGCTGGAAGAAGTAGAACTGTCCAGAATTAGCGGGAAGGAGTTAGCAGAATGAGCGATTCAAAGATTATTGAAGTTCAGCATATTACTAAGCGTTTCAAGGGCCTGACAGCTGTCAAGGACGTCTCCTTTTCCGTGAGGGAGGGCGCTATTACCGGCATGATCGGTCCGAATGGTGCCGGCAAATCAACGACGTTCAACATGATCTGCGGCTATTATCCGCCCACTGAGGGGAAGATCTTCTATAAAGGCCAGGACATCACAGATAAGAAGGCCTATGAGTATACCAATATGAAGATCGCCAGGACCTTCCAGATCATGAAGCCGCTTAAGAACCTCAGTGTGCTAGAGAATGTTGTGGCGTCTGCCTACTTTGGACATGCTGCTGCAAAGAATGAGCGCGAGGCCAAGGAGCGCGCAATGGACATTCTGCAGTTCACCGGACTGTATGAAAAGCGCCACATCCTGTCCAAGGATATGGGCACACCGGACCAGAAACGGCTGGAAATGGCGCGGGCACTGGCGACCAAACCGGAAATGCTGTTCCTGGATGAGAACATGGCCGGCCTTAATCCGGCAGAAACTGAGGCTGCCATTCAGCTGATTCGCAGGATCAATGAGTCCGGCGTGACGATCTTCCTGATTGAGCATATTATGCAGGCGGTCGTCAGCCTCTGTGAGGAGGTTATTGTTCTGCACCATGGTGAGAAGATCGCTGAAGGAACACCGGCCCAGGTCATGAACGATCCCTATGTCATGGAGGTCTATCTGGGCACAAAGGAGGGCGCACATGCTTAAGGTTGAAGGATTGCGTGCCGGATATGGCGCAGTTAATATTCTCTGGGATGTTGCCTTCCACGTGGACGACGGCGAAATTGTTGCCATCCTCGGTTCAAATGGTGCCGGAAAGACGACCATGGTCCGTACGATTACCGGGATGATCCGTCCGTCGGAAGGCTCTGTGAATTTCAACGGTGAGGAACTCGCCCGGCACAATTCACGCTATGTACTTGACAGGGGAATCGTGCAGGTTCCGGAAGGGCGTCAGCTCTTTACGGAGATGACCGTGCTTGAAAACCTGGAAATGGGTGCATTCAACAAGGAAACGCGTGCAGCGTTTCAGAGCAATCTGAAGACTGTATATCAGTGGTTCCCGAAACTGGAAGAGCGCGCAAGGCAGGCTGCCGGCACCCTTTCAGGCGGTGAGCAGCAGATGGTCGCAGTTGCCAGGGCGCTGATCGGCATGCCCAAGCTGCTGATCCTGGATGAGCCATCTCTTGGTCTGGCTCCGAACATCGTGGACGAAATTCTGAATGTGGCCACGACATTGGTCCGGCGGGACGGCATTTCCGTACTTCTTGTGGAACAGGATATCACCAAGGCGCTTGCGTGCGCGGATCGTGGCTATGTCATTGAGAACGGCCGGATTGCCCTCGAAGGGACTGCAAATGATCTGGCTGCCAATGAGCATGTCAAGAAAGCCTATCTGGGTATCTGATAGCTTTTACCGTGATGTTGACACCGTGGCAGTTCGGTGTTTGACATAAATCTTTTTAGGAGGATTATCATGAAAAAGATTATTTCCATTCTGAGCATTCTTGCAGTGCTCGCGACCCTGGTCATCGGTGTTGCAGTCGCTGACGAGGCGCCGATCAAGATCGGAACCATTTATGCCATGTCCGGCGGAAACGCTGCCATCGGCGAGAACATCCTGCGCGGTATTGATTTCGCGGTTGCTGAGATCAACGCAAAGGGCGGCGTCAATGGCCGTATGCTCGAAGTTGTCCGCGGCGACCATGCCGGCGATCCGGCTCAGGGCAAATCCGAGGCTGAGCGCCTCATCACACAGGAGCATGTCGATGTCATGATGGGCTGCCATATGTCCACTGTCACCGAAGTTGTGGCTCAGGTGTGCACCCAGTATGGTGTTCCGATGATCACCGCTATCTCCACCCTCGACCGTCTGAGCGATCCGGATCATGAGGCCATGGACTATTTCTTCCGCCTCTGCCCGCTCAACTCCGTCTATGTTGAAGATATGCTCAAGTACCTGAAGGATTCCGCTGCTCAGACCGGCGAGGAAGTAAAGACCATCGCGATCTTTACTGACCGTGCGGCTATCGGCCAGGAACTCATCCGCTGCGTTGAGCTGTACAAGGATACCTATGGATTCGATCTCGTCGCGACCGTTGACTATTCCAGCAACGCGACCGACCTGAGCGCTCAGGTCCTTGCACTCAAGAAGGCTGACCCGGATGCTATCCTGTGCGACTCCTACATTGGCGACGCAACCCTGTTCGTCCAGACCCTCAAGGCTCAGAACTACACCCCGAAGATGATCGTGGCCAAGGCCAACGGTTTCACCGATCCGGCTTTCATCACCAACCTGGGCAGCATCGCCAACGGCGTTGCCTCTGTTGTTGAGTTCAACCCGGACCTCATCAACGGCAAGGACATCAACGATGAGTTCAAGGCTCAGTATGGCGTCAACATGAACGGCCACTCTGCTGAGTCCTACACGGTTGTCTGGCTCTTCAAGACCGCTATCGAGGCGGCTGGTTCCACCGACGGCGCAGCTGTCCGTGATGCTATCGCTGCACTGGATATCCAGGGTGAATTCCCGGGCGGACGCAAGATCGTTCTCCCGTATGACCGCATCCATTTCGAGAATTATGATCTGGCCGGCGTGCCGCACTACAGGGACAACACATCTGCCTCTGTCGCTATCGCGCAGGTTCAGGACGGCGAGTGGAAGACCGTTTGGCCGTTCGACTTCACCGATACCAAGATTCTCTACCCGGCTCCGCTGCAGTAATGCCGCAGATGCACTTTCTTAACTGCTAAAATAATGCCGCTCCGGTTTCGGAGCGGCATATTTTATCAAGTGTTCAGTTCATGCCAGGCCTGCTGTAAAGAATTGATGATACTGAGATGCTGTGGGCAGGCGGCCTCACAGGCACCGCAGCCTATGCAGCGGTCTGCACCTTCGTTGTTTTTGAGAATCTGCTGGAATGCAAAGTCCTTTTTCGGGTCAATCCCGTAAAGAGAAACATTGTTCCAGACAGAGAAGATACCCGGAATGTTGACGCCGTTGGGACAGGGCATGCAATAGCGGCAACCGGTGCAGCCGATTTTGGTGCGGCTGAGATACGCGGCGCGGACATCATCCATGAGTTTCAGTTCCTCGGTGCTCATGATGTTCGGCTCAACCGTATCAAAGATGCGGAGATTTTCATCAATCTGTTCCGCTTCATTGCAGCCGGAAAGAACCACAGCAACCTCCGGGTGGTTGCAGACCCAGCGGAATGCCCATTCGACAGGTGAACGTTTGACCGGGAAACTGTCATAGAGCGCCTGCACATTGTCAGGGACCTTGGCGAGGCGTCCGCCGAGCAGCGGCTCCATAATGACAACAGGGATGCCCAGCCGACCTGCAAGTTCAAGGCCCTTTGTGCCCGCCTGATTGTCAATATCCATGAAGTTGTACTGGATCTGCACCATATCCCAGTCATATGACGTGAGAATCTCCTCGTACTCATCATATGAGCCATGGAAGGAAAAGCACTTGTAGCGGATCTTTCCGTCCTGTTTCAGCTCGGTCAGGTAGTCAAGGGCGCCCAGGGCTTTGAAGTCTTTAAAACGCTGAAGGTTCAGCGCGTGCAGAAGATAAAAGTCAATGTGATCTGTCTGAAGCTTTTTGAGCTCAGACTCGAAAAGCGGCGCCATGTCATCATGATGATGCACATGATCAATGGGCATCTTGGTGGCAATGGTCACCTTGTCCCGGTACCCGTCCTGCAGGGCTTTGCCGAGTACGATCTCAGAGGTCCTGTCCAGGTAGACATAGGCGGTGTCGATATAGGTGACGCCGCCGTCGATGGCGCGGCGGATGAGGGAGATAGCCTTCTGTTCATCAATGATGCTGTCACCGGACGCCGGCCCGTTGAAGCGCATGCATCCAAGGCCGAATGCAGAACCGGTAATGCCGAGTTTGCCGAAAGAACGGTATTTCATGGGAGCCTCCTTTTACCACTGGGGGTGAATTGTGCTGCGCAGAATGCGGTCATAGATTGATGTGACAGCATCCATCTGTTCATGCGTCAGGGGCGGCAGTGCTGCTGCCTTCACATTTTCGGTGACCTGTGCAGTGCGGCTGGCGCCGGGGATGACGACACTGACCTCTGGATGCATGAGAATCCAGCGGATGGCAATGGGTGCCAGGTCTGCTGTGCCAAAGACGGACTTGAGTGCTTCTGCTGCCTCAAGACCCATTTCATACGGAACGCCCGAGAAGGTTTCGCCTTTGTCAAAGGATGCACCTTCGCGATTGTAGGTGCGATGGTCTTTGGGGCCGAATGTGGTCTCCTTTGTATAACGGCCGGTCAACAGGCCGCTGGCCAACGGGACGCGGGCAATGATGCCGATGTTCTTTGCTGCCGCTGCGGGAAAAAGCTCATCCAGCGGCTTGATGCGGAACATGTTAAAGATGACTTCCATGGCGGAAATGTCGTATTCCATTGCCGCGAGGCCTTCGCTGACCTTTTCAATGCTTACGCCGTAGTCGGCGATTTTGCCGGCCTTTTTCTGCCGTTCCAGTTCACCGAAGATGTCATCGCGGGCATATACCGGGGTGGGCGGGCAGTGAAGAAGGATCATATCAAGGCGCTCAAGGTTCATGCGGCTGAGACTCCCGTCAATGAATCCGACAATGGCTTTGGGTGTATACATTTCCGCCGTATGGGGGTTTAACCGGCGGCCGCACTTGGTGGTGATGTAGAATCTGCCGGGATGAGCAGAAACATACTCTCCGATGGTTTCCTCGCTTTTGCCGCCATTGTAGACATCTGCCGTGTCGATGAACGTGATGCCGGCATCATCGGCGGCACTGAGGATGCGAAGGGCTTCCTCACGATTGAAGGGATCACCCCAGCGGGTACCGAGCTGCCATGTGCCAAGACCGATTTCGCTGACAGACCGGCCGGTCTTTCCAAAGATTCGCTGGTTCATTAGCTGCCTCCTTTAGGGTTTTCTGACACCGTGGCGTATCCGGTGCCGTTGG
>JAFSZW010000309.1 GCA_017458865.1 Clostridia bacterium | reverse complement strand
ACGGAGGCCGTCCGGCGAAAGGGAGTCAATGGCTGTGGCGAGTGCGTCGTGGTAATTCTCACTGGTCAGTTCCGGCAGGTTGATACCGGCCTCCGAGAGTCCGGAGGCGGCGATTGTCGGGTTTGCCGTGGCAAGGATTGCGCTGAAGATCTCCTCTGCACCGGTATTCAGGGCATCGTTATTACCTGAAAGTGTTGCAAGCCCTGTATCCAGAGCGGAAATACCATCATTGAGTGCGGCTGCACCGTCACTGATCTGCTTTGCACCGGCAGCCAGTTCACTGCTGCCATCTTTCAGGGAAAGGGCACCGTCGGCGGCCTGACTGGTCCCATCTGCCAGCGAATGCGCACCGTCCGCAAGAGAGGTCATGCCGGTATTGGCTTTTTGCATGCCGGCATCAAAGGTCTTTGTGCCATCGGCGAGCGTGGCAGAACCATCATAGAGGGTGACGGTTCCATCTGAGAGTGAACTGGCTCCGTCTGAAAGGGCTTTTGCACCGTCTGCCAGTTGTTCTGTACCATCGACAAGTGCGCGGATGCTCATGAATGCCTCACTGATTCGGTCATGCGTATCCGGCAGAGCTTTGTTGTCATGCAGGGCATTCATGGAATCTTCCAGTTCGGTAAGAAGCTGGCTGAGCTCATCCACATCACCGGTAAAGCGCTCAGAAACGGCGCTCAGGGGATCGGATGTGGCAACGCTCATCATCCACCGGATGTCAGGATGATCGACATCCGCGGTCACGGTGAAGGTGCTGCCGATGTCAAGATCGGCGGAGGAGACGCTGAGGCCGGGGATGGCATAGCCGATGATGACAAGGCGTGCATCGCTTTCAAACACGGTTCCATGGTCGACTGAAATGTTGTCAATGCCACTGCCGAGCACCGGGATAGCGGTCACAGCCAGAAACGGGGAATCACCCGTCAGGTTGTAAGAAACGGTCATGGAAAGAGCGCCTTTTGCATCGGCAAGACTGGCAGCATCAAGGGGATTGCCATTAAGCGTGAATTCGACAAGGGGGAGGACTGGTGGCGTGGCGCTGCCGGTGCCCTGGTAATGAACGGCTTTGCCGCCTGCATTGAACGTCAGGGTTTCCCCGTCCTGCGTATAGCGCTCAGTGTCGCCCGTCAGTTCGATATTGCTGAGCGCCGACATATCCCTGAGCTCATCTGCTGCATCCGGATTCACCAGCTTTACGGAATCGGTGACGCTGAGAACGTGTCCGGCTGCATCACTGGTCACAAAGACACGCTCCTGCTTTTCCGGCTCTGCAAGGGAGAGACTGAGGGAACAGGTACAAAGAATCAGACAAAGAATCAAAGAGAATAATTGCTTACTCATTTTGAAGCCTTCCTTTCTTTTGCGGCTTTCATTCCAACGGTTGTTTTGAGAATAACCGGATCCAGCAGGCGGAGCATTGCCGGCAGCAGGAACAGAACCACGCAGACCGAACACAGCGCGCCGCGGGAAATCAGGGAGCACATGGAGGAGATGATGTCCACATCCGAGTACAGACCTACGCCAAAGGTTGCGGCAAAGAAGCCCATCCCGCTGACCAGAATGGACTGCGCGGACTGCGAGACAGCCTGGATGATGGAATCATTCGCATTCAGGCCGGAACGTCTGGCCTGGAGGAAACGGGTGGTCATCAGGATGGCATAGTCAACCGTTGCGCCGAGCTGAATGGTGGAGATAAGAATCGGCGCGACGAAGACGAGCGTCCTGCCTGAGTAATACGGGATAGCCAGGTTGACCGCTATGGCTGTTTCAATGACTGCCACCAGCAGAACCGGCAGGGATATGGACTTGAGGACAAACAGGATGATGACGAAAATGGCGATGATCGAAATCATGCTGACAACGGTGAAGTCGTGGTCCGTACAGGCGATCAGATCTTTCGTGCAGGGCGCCTCACCGATGAGCATGCCTGTCGGATCGTACCGTTTCAGGATGCTTTCCAGTTCATCAATCTGCCGGTTTACCTCATCAGATGAGATAATGTAGGAAGAATTGAGCATGATCAGCTGGTAGTTGTCCGTTTTCACCTTCGAGACAATCTCATGCGGCAGAATGCTTTCAGGAATGGATTTGCCGAGCAGGGAGTCAAGGGAGATTACCTCTGTGATGCCGTCAATTTGCCGCATCTCATCCGTCATGTCAACGATCCTGCTCTGAGGGATGCTGGCATCTGCCAGAATCAGGTGCGTGGTGGAAACATCAAATGTTTCCTCAAGCGCCTTGTTGGCCTGTACAGAGGGGAAGAAGTCAGGCATGACGGAGCTCATGTCATAGTAGACACTCAGGTGATTGTATCCGTAGAAGCCAGGCACAATCATAAGAGCGAAGATGATGCAGAGCATGACATAATGCCGGGCAATGAACCGGCTGATGCCCCCGACATTTGGCAGCAACGCCTTATGCGCGGTTTTCTCAATCGGCCTTTCCATCATCCGGATCATGCAGGGCAGGACGGTCAGCGTGCCAAGGACACCGAGTACGACACCTTTGCTCATGACAATGCCCAGATCACGTCCGAGCGTGAAGGACATGAAGCAGATGGAGACAAATCCGGCGATTGTGGTCAGACTTGAGCCGACAATCGCGGCAAAGGTCTCATGAACCGCCTCCGCCATGGCATCGTCCGGTTCAAGCCCTCTGTCCTTCTGTCCCTTGTATGCGTGCCAGAGGAAGATGGAGTAATCGAGGGTAACGCCCAGCTGCAGCACAGCGGCAACAGCTTTTGTGATGTAGGAGATTTCACCAAGACAGTAGTTGGTGCCCATATTCCAGAGGATGGAGATGCCGATGCAGATCAGGAAGATAAAGGGCAGCAGGAACGATTCCATCGTGAGCATCAGCACAATGCAGCAAAGCGCAACGGCGATGGCTACATACGTGAATTCCTGGTCCTCAACGATCTGCTTGGTATCCGTCACGATGGCGGAAAGACCGGCCAGTCGGCACTCTGCGCCGGCAGCGGCCCGGATGGCCTTGACGGCCTCCATGGTTTCCTCGGATGAGGAGGATGTATCAAAGAAGACGGCAAACAGCCTTGCGTCCCCGTTCCGGAACATGTTCCTGTATTCCGCGGGAATGATTTCCTCCGGCAGGAAACCGTCCGTGAGGCTGGCATAGCCGATGACGGAATCCACATGGTCAATTTCGGAAATCCGGTGCTCAAGGTTTTTCTGCTGGGCTATGGTAAGCCCCTCGGTAATGCCGAGCGAGAAGGCGCCTTTGCCGAATTCATCAATCAGGAGTGACTGACCCTTTACGGTGTCCAGGTCCTGGGGCAGGTAATAGAGGATGTCATACTTGACTTTTGTCGCGTTCATCCCGAGATAAGAAGGAATGAGCAGCAAAAGACACAGGATGATCACCAGCGTGCGGTGATGGATCATCCAATGCGTAAAACGCTTCACAGAAATGCCTCCTTAATCAAATTGGATATCAATAATGAACTTAAAGTTTATTAACTGAACGAGTGAGAGTATAGTGACTTAAAAGTCCGATGTCAATAAACAGAATTGGCCATTTCGTTCCATTAATGAACCAAATGGCCAATTCTGTATGGTTATTGAACGAAAAACGGCAAAATTCTTTTGGGCTGCCGTGAATTGTCCCTGAAATGGACACTGCTCATATGTGCTGAAAACAAAAAAAAAGCTGCAGATTCGAAGCGAATCTGCAGCGTATGGTCGGTCGGCTATTCCTGACAATCATAGAGGTCGTCATAGCAGTCATCCAGCGTTTCGAGCAATTCTTCCCAGACAAGGAAGTTTTCCTCATCATTTTCATCCGGTTCGAGCGCCTCAATCTCATGATAGACTGCATCCAGCTCCTGCTTGTATGCGGCGAGCTGCGCTTTGTCCATTTCGCTGGGGTCTTTATCTGTTACGGCATCGTATTGTGCCTGAAGGATCTCTGGAATTTCCATATTCAGTTTCCTTTCTTACGGCGGTTGTTTTGTGTATCCATGGCCCGGCTATTATACCAGATTTCAGGCAAAAGCGGCAGAGTGGATTTGAGGAAGAGCAGGCTGGTAGAATCGACTCGCTCAGCAGCCAAAAAGCGATGAGCGGTCCGGCCATCCCTGGTATGATCCTGACATAAAGGGCGTGCATAGCAGAAAACTGCTTGACTCTGATGGATTCTGAGCTATATCCTTAAGCGGCTGAGATGACAGATTCTGTTCTGTTTGCAAAAAGGCTAGTGCCCGCACACGTGGCCTGTAGAATATGCTTGTTTGCCTGAAACGGATATCCCGGGGCATCCCGGCGGAGCATATCCTGAAATACGGCATCGCGTTCCGCGGAAAGGAAGGCCTGATCCTGAGACCGTTCTCTTTGCAAATGAGGGTTTCGAAACTCGGTCGGAACACATCAGCGATGACACAAGCCTAAGGTGTCTCCCATTCAATATTGCTGCGCAAGGAATTTGCAGAACTTTGACATAATTCCCTACAGATGCTTAGAAAAGCAAGATAGCGGGAATTATCTCAAAGAATTGACAGATAATTCCCGCTAATCTACAATAAAGACGTCGTTTTTTTCAGCATGGTCGAGCTTGCTTAAAAAGGGAGAAAATTCAGCGCCTTGCGCATGACGGTTAAAATGGTTGGAAGAGAAGAAGAACAGGCTTCCATTCAGGATTGCATGCACAGCGGCAGACCTGAATTTGTGGCAGTATATGGCCGGCGGAGAGTTGGAAAAACCTATTTAATACGGGAATTTTTTCAGGGCCGCTTTTCCTTTTACGCCACAGGCGTGCCCCGTACCAACACCCGGCAACAGCTGAGGTGTTTTAAGGAAGCGCTTGTTGAGTACGGAGATGATGTCAAAACCATTCCTAAAGATTGGGTGGAGGCCTTTATCCGGCTTCGGAAGGTGTTGTCTCTTCCGTCTGTTTTACGGGATGCTGAGACGGGGAGAAGGGTCATCTTTCTGGATGAACTTCCCTGGATGGATACAGCAAAGTCCGATTTCAGAAGCGTGCTGGATTTCTTCTGGAACAGCTGGGCTTCAGCGCAGAAGGATCTGATT